>USJM01000289.1 GCA_900555005.1 uncultured Lachnospiraceae bacterium
AAGCGAAGCAGTCGCTGAAGATCTATATTGCGGCGGCGAAGGCGCGCCATGAAACGCTGGACCACGTCCTTTTCTATGGCCCGCCGGGGCTGGGGAAAACGACGCTGGCGGGCATCATTGCCAATGAAATGGGCACGAAGCTCCGTGTGACGTCCGGTCCGGCGATCGAGAAGCCGGGTGATATTGCCTCGATTCTGAAGTGCCTGAGCGAGGGCGACATCCTGTTCATCGATGAGATCCACCGGCTGAACCGGCAGGTGGAGGAGTATTTGTACTCCGCCATGGAAGACTTCACGATGGATATCATGATCGGGAAAGGCGCGGGCGCCAGGTCGATTCACCTTCCACTGCCTCATTTTACCCTGATCGGGGCGACAACAAGGGCAGGCCTGCTCAGCGCGCCGCTCAGAGACCGCTTCGGGGTTGTTCATCATCTTGAGTATTATACGCCTTCGGAGCTTCAGACGATTGTGCTGAGATCCGCGGAGGTACTCGGTGTGAAGATCGATGAAAATGGGGCTGCGGAGATTGCAAGGCGTTCCCGCGGGACACCAAGGCTGGCAAACCGGCTGCTGAAGCGGACACGGGATATTGCGCAGATCCGCTATGACGGGGAGATCACGGAGCAGGTCGCAAGGGCTGCGCTGGACTTCCTCGAGGTAGACCGCAGCGGTCTCGACAACCTGGACAGGATGATCCTGACGACGATGATCGACAAGTTCGGGGGCGGGCCTGTGGGGCTCGACACGCTTGCGGCGGCGATCGGCGAGGACAGCGGAACCATCGAGGACGTGTACGAACCGTACCTGATAAAAAATGGTTTTCTCATCCGGACGCCGAAGGGCCGAGAGGTGACAGATCTGGCCTTCAGCCATCTGGGACTGAGAAGATAACCATACATCTACAGCAGGAGCAAAGTGATGGAAAAGAAAAACGTGACGGAGGTCGTCATAGACGGTGTCATCTACAGGCTGGGCGGATATGAGAGCAGCGAGTACCTGCAGCAGGTCGCCGGGTATCTGAACAATAAAACAACGGAGCTGAAGGCTCTGGACGGGTATCAGCATCTCCCGACCTCCCAGAAGGCCCTGATGATGGAGCTGAATATCGCGGATGATTACTTCAAGGCAAAGAAGTCGGCCGACCATCTGGAGAAGGAACTTGCCGACAAGGACAAAGAGCTCTACGGTGTCAAGCATGACCTGGTGGCTCTTCAGATGAAGCTGGAGGAGGCAAACCGTACAATCCAGACGCTGAAGGGAGAGTATGAGGACAGCCAGAAGGAGCTGCTGAAGCTTCAGGCAGTCTCAGCGCCGAGAGACGGAAGGGATCAGGCTGATCAGCTGTCTGACAAGCCGGAGCAGGATACCGGTCGGCAGACCGGTCAGACAGAAGACAGTGCGGCCGGACCGCCCGACACGCGGCTCGGGGCGGCCGGACAGCCAGAATCGAGGCCGTCTGCAGCGGAGGCGGCAGAAAAAGGCGGAGTCACCGCCGGAATCAGAGAGGACGAGGCTGCAGATGGACAGATTCCGGGGCAGCTGAGCTTTGATCTGCCGGACGGAAAGGAGCAGTCTGCAACGGAACCCGCCGAGGATCCAGGTGCGGTCTTCAGGCCTGGCAGTGCCGCGCATGCGGACACATCATCCCGGGAACCGGCTGCGGCGGAGGAAGCTGAAAACGGACATGCAAAGACATTTGTTCCAGGGGCGGCAGACCGGGAAAACATGCTTCGTTCGGCACGGGAAAACTTTCTGAGCCAGGTCGGAAGCTACAGCAAGAAGAACCGCAGAAAGCACTGATAAAGGGAAGGAGACAGGCGATTGGCTAAGGTAGAGCTTCTCTCCCCGGGCGGAAGCCTGACGGGGATAAAAGCCGCAGTGGCGGCCGGGGCAGACGCGGGCTATGCGGGCGGAAGGCTGTTCGGCGCACGGGCATATGCGGAGAATCCGGACGAGAGCGGGCTTCTGGAAGCCATCGACTTCTGCCATCTCCATCGTGTCAGAATGTATCTGACTGTCAATACGCTGCTCAAGGAAAGAGAGCTTCGGGAAGAGCTGTATGCTTACATCAGACCCCTCTATGAGCGGGGCATCGACGCGGTGCTGGTACAGGACCTGGGTGTTTTCAGGGCTTTGAAGGAATGGTTTCCGGATCTGCCGCTGCATGCTTCGACCCAGATGACCATCACCGGGGCGGACGGGGCAGCTCTTCTTCAGAAATGGGCGCCGACAGGGTTGTTCTTTCCAGAGAACTGACGCTCGATGATATCCGCACCATCAGGAGCCGGACGGATGTGGAGCTTGAGACCTTTGTACACGGAGCTCTCTGCTACTGCTATTCCGGGCAGTGTCTGATGAGCAGTCTGATCGGGGGAAGATCCGGGAACAGAGGGCGGTGTGCACAGCCATGCCGGCTTCCATACAGCCCGCGGGAAGGGTTCCCCGGGATGGAGAATGACGCCGGGGCTGTCAGCCGGGAGAGGACAGCGGGAAAAAACCGTCCGGAGAGAGCGGAAGCCGGAGAATGGCAGCCGGGACCCGTTCAGGCAGAGCGTGCGGAAACAGTCCGCG
>USJM01000290.1 GCA_900555005.1 uncultured Lachnospiraceae bacterium
CGTGACCTCTCTCCGGTCTTCAGCATGCCGCGCGTCACATGGCCGACATGGCCGATCCTGCCGCCGCGCAGGTGAATGGTATCCTCAACCTTGAATTCGCCGTCCGGTCCCGTGATCGTTCCGACATCGCCGCACTGGCCGCCCATCGTCCCGTAGAACGGCGTCCGGTCGACAACGATCGTCCCCTTGTCGCCGTCTGTCAGCGCCTCCGTCAGCTCGCTCTCGCCCGCAATGACAGAGATCTTTGAAGTATCCTCCAGATGGTCATAGCCATCAAAGACAGACGTGATCTCGACCGGAATCTGGTCATAGACGGTTGCATCCTCGCCCATGTAGTTCGTCTTGGCACGTGCATTTCTCGCACGCTCCCTCTGCTCCTGCATGCAGGCATCGAACGCCTTCTGGTCAACGGTGCAGCCCTTCTCCTCCAGGATCTCCTTCGTCAGGTCAAGCGGGAAGCCGTAGGTGTCATACAGCGTGAACGCTTCCTTGCCGTCCAGCTCCTTCTTTCCTTCCTTCTGGAGATCCTCCTGCAGGCCGTTCAGAATGGACAGTCCCTGATCGATGGTACGGTCAAAGTTATCCTCCTCCTGCTGCAGCACGTTGAAGATGAATTCCTTCTTCTCCTCCAACTCCGGATAGCCGCTCTTCGACGTCTCGATGACGGTCCCGGACAGGTCTGCCAGAAATGCATGATCGATGCCGAGCAGTCTGCCGTGGCGCGCTGCCCCTCTCGTCAGTCTGCGCAGCACATAGCCGCGTCCCTCATTGGACGGCATGATCCCATCCGAAATCATGAACGTCGCCGAGCGGATATGGTCGACAATGCGGCGGATGGAGACATCCTGCTTCTCCACCTCGTGGTACTTCACGCCTGCCATCGAGCAGACATGATCGCGCAGCGCGACAAGCGTATCGACGTCAAACATCGAATCCACTTCCTGGCAGACAACCGCCAGACGCTCCAGCCCCATGCCGGTATCGATGTTCTCTGCTTCAGCGTCGTGTAATGCCCCTCACCGTCATTCTCGAACTGGGTGAAGACATCGTTCCAGATCTCCATGAAGCGGTCGCAGTCACAGCCCGGCTTGCAGGTGTCCTTCGTCCCGCAGCCCTCGAAGCCGTACTTCGGCCCGCGGTCATAGTAGATCTCAGAGCACGGACCGCACGGTCCTGCTCCATGCTCCCAGAAGTTATCCTCCTTGCCGAACTTGGAGATGCGGCTCTCCGGGATTCCGATCTCGTCATGCCAGATCTGGAAGGCCTCGTCATCATCGAGGTAGACAGACGGATAAAGCCTGTCCGGATCGAGGCCGACCACCTCTGTCAGGAACTCCCATGACCAGTGGAGCGCCTCCCGCTTGAAGTAGTCGCCAAATGAGAAGTTCCCGAGCATCTCAAAGAAGGTGCCGTGTCTGGCCGTCTTGCCGACGTTCTCGATATCACCGGTCCGAATGCACTTCTGGCAGGTTGTCACCCTGCGTCTTGGCGGAATCTCCGCGCCGGTGAAATACGGCTTCAGCGGCGCCATCCCTGCATTGATCAGCAGAAGGCTGTTGTCATTGTGCGGCACAAGCGAAAAACTCGGCAGGATCAGGTGTCCCTTGCTTTCAAAGAACTTCAGGTACATCCTGCGCAAATCATTCACGCCATACTTTTCCATAATCTGTTACGACCTTTCCATATCTGTCATCTCTCATGCAGCCTGCTCAAAGACCCCTGCCTGTCAGGCTGCCGGCAGGGGCGCCTGCTTCAAAGCCCCGCCCGTCATGCCGGCCCGTTCAACAGCCACGCCTGTCAGGCGCCTGTCCTCTCCTTACAGGGCGACCTTCGCGAACTTCTTCTTGCCGCGCCTGAGCACAATGCCGTCCTTCTTCAGCTTCTCGTCATCCAGCACAGCATGGACATCGGTGACCTTCTCCTCATCCACCGTCACACCGCCCTGCTCGATGGCTCTTCTGCCCTCCGAGCGGTTCGTGACAAGCTTCGCCGCCACCAGCGCGCCGATCAGGTCAATCTTCCCGTCCCGGAAAGAGGACGCGTCCAGCTTCACAGCCTCCAGATGCTCTGTGTCTGCGCCGCCTGCGGAAAACAGCTTCCGCGCGCCCTCCTGGGCGTGCTTTGCCTCCTCCTCGCCGTGAACCATCTTCGTCAGCTCATACGCAAGGACTTCCTTGACCGCGTTCAGCTCCTGCCCTTCCTTCTTCGCATACTCATCGATCTGCTCAAGCGGAATGAACGTCAGGAGCTTCATGCACTTGATGACATCAGCGTCCCCGACATTCCTCCAGTACTGATAGAAGTCGTACGGGGAAGTCTTGTCCGGATCGAGCCAGACAGCACCCTTCGCCGTCTTGCCCATCTTCTTGCCTTCCGAGTTCGTCAGAAGCGTGATGGTCATCGCCTCGGAGTCATCCCTTCCCAGCTTGCGGCGGATCAGCTCGCGGCCGGCCAGCATGTTCGACCACTGGTCATCGCCGCCGAATTCCATCTGGCAGCCGAACCGCTGGTACAGCTGGTAGAAGTCGTATGCCTGCATGATCATGTAGTCG
>USJM01000291.1 GCA_900555005.1 uncultured Lachnospiraceae bacterium
ATGGAAAATGTTATCCCCCAATACAAGACAAGCCGAATCGTTATCCAGATGAATAGCGACCGAATAAAAACCGCCAGTCTGACGTCCCGGAAGGGGAATTGCAGACTGACGGTTTTTCTTTTAGGATGGATGATGCACGGACAGCAACCCGGCTCACCGCTCAAATGGAAAGACGATGCCGAACTGTTTTCTGGCTTCATCCATCTGACGCATGATCTCGAGCGTCTCGCTGTGAGGCATCTGAGGGCATTCGATCCGCCCCTCCTCAATTGCCTTTATGGATGCGCGCACCTCGTATTCGTACCCGGTGATCTGCTTTGGGACGTTCCAGCTGGCGATTTCCGTTTTTCCATAGCCTTCCTGCCGGAAAGCGGTGATCTTCTGAGGGTTGTTGATGTTCTCGACCTCGATAAAGCCCTTTTCGCCGCAGATCAGCCCCATCCGGTTGGTCGGGACATACATCGTTGTGAAGAGACTTGCCATGGCGCCATTCTCATATTCAAGGCAGAAAGTATCCTGCCCATCCACCCCGGTTTCTGTCTTCACGCAGGTGGCAGTGAGCTTCCGGATGCTGTCGCCGAGCACCATCGAGGCAAAATTCAGGACATAGACCGACAGATCCAGCAGGCTTCCGCCGGCGAGTTCCGGACGCTGCATACGCTCCACCTGTGAGATCGGGTAGCCAAGGTTCGCAGAAACGGTGTGTACCTCACCGATGATGCCGCTTTTGACCGCGTCGTCGATGATCTTCCTGGACGGCTGATACCGGGTCCAGATGGCTTCGGTCAGGAGGAGATGTTTTTTCTCTGCCAGTTCGATCATCTCCCGAGCCTGCGCTTCATTGGCCGCAAATGACTTTTCACACAGGACGTTCTTTCCGGCGTTCAGCGCCGCGAGCGTCCACTGATGATGGTGCGAGTGGGGAACCGCAATATAGACCAGATCGACCTTCGGGTCGGCGAGCATTTCTTCATAGCTGCCGTATGAGACGGCAAACCCGTACTGCTTACGGAACGCTTCTGCGCGGTCTTTGTCGCGCGCCGCGATCGCATAGGGTTCGATCTCTCCCTTCATTCCATTGACTGTATCTGCCATTGTGCGGGCAATGCTGCCCGCTCCGAGAATCGCAAAACGAAGCATGGTTTTTTCCTCCTGTTACCGTTGGGATGTTATGTCATCCGGCCTGTGTTGAGACGCAACCGCGGCCGAAAGGGGCAACTGAATCTCGATGCGGTTCAGAAGCACTGCGGCTGAACCTTGGAACACGCAGAACTCGGATTTTTAGTGAAACATGATAAAACAAGTATATCAGGGTGAAAGCAGGAAGCCAAGTGCTGAGTCAGCCATGTGTTGACAGCATTGAATCGGTCATGCATTGACAGCACTGAATCAGCCATGTATTGGCAGCGTTGAATCGGTTATGTGTTGGAATGATAAGCCAGCCTGGTGTGGGATGAAAGCCCCGGGCCCGGGTACTTCAGGACAATCGAAAAGCCAGCCGGTCGGCTGGGTTTTCTGGGAGGGAGTATGAAAAGTTGTTGCTTGTGTTGCCTGTATATGGAACAGATGAAAGAGTGTTTCTTTTGTTTCATCTGATGTTTATAAGATAATGCTGTCCTGTGAAGAACTTATGACGCATCTGTGGTGTTTATGTGAACTTCGCTTTTTATTCCTTCGCTTTTTTATTAGGCTAAGAAGTGTTTACAAAATATATTAAATTTACCCATGGTATACATACAACACTATGTACAAAACGCTTGATTCAGAAAGAATGCTAAATTATACTTGATTTATCACATGACCACTATCATACGTTTGTAAGGAGAACAGTATGGGACTTTTTGGAAAAATGTTTGAAAAAAAGGAGTGCAGCATCTGCGGAGGCGAGATCGGACTTCTTGGAAACAGAAAGCTGACGGATGGCAATCTCTGCAAGAACTGTGCGAAGAAGCTGTCCCCGTGGTTTAAGGAACGGAGGCAGAGTACGGTGGAGGATATCCGCCGGCAGCTGGACTACCGTGAGATGAACAAAGAGGCGGTCCGGGCATTTCAGGTGACACGGGATGTCGCGACAGACAGGTATCATGTATTCGTGGATATGGGAAAGGGACAGTTCACGGTTGCATCGAAGCTGGATGAGCAGGAGAATCCCGATATTGTGAGCCTGTCGCAGGTGACAGGCTGCAGGCTCGAGGTGAAGGAAGACCGGGACGAGGAGAAGTACGAGGACAGCGACGGAAACATGAAGAGCTATGTTCCGCCGCACTATAAGTATTCGTATGATTATGTGATGCACATCTCGGTTAATTCGCCATGGTTTGACAATATGGATTTCCAGATGAATCTGTTCTCTGTGAAGGACCACGAGCGTGGGGATATGATGGCGATGGAGCAGGCGGGCAATGAGATTGTCGCTTTGCTGACCGGAGGCTTCGGAGCAGCCGGGGCGGGATATCCCGGCGGCCAGGCGGCTTATGGAAATCCTGCAGCAGGCGGATACAGCGGTGTGCCGGGCGGACAGGGTT
>USJM01000292.1 GCA_900555005.1 uncultured Lachnospiraceae bacterium
GGAAAGAAGGCGTATCAGTACCGGCAGTTCTGCGAGCTCTTCGGCAAGTGGTGAGAGGAGAACTACGAAACAGCGCACTTTACAGCGGTGATTGCCCAGACGATGGAAGTCGACTGCGCCGGAAAGACTTTCGATTTGATCAATCACCTTACCGGCGAGATCACACCGATCGTCGTATTTGTTGCAATCCTTCCGTATTCTCAGTACATCTACGCTGAAGGTATGGAATCCACAAAGGAGATGCAGTGGATCGAAGTCAATAACAACGCACTGAAAGCTTTTGGCGGCGTCCCCGCCATCGTTGTTTGTGATAACTGCTAATGTGAAGCTTTACATTAGCAGTAATCACATACTACCAGCGGCGTAACACCGCCGAAGAATCTGAGCATGTGATTGTTAACCGCAATCCATTCCGGTTCCTTTGTGGAGAGCATGCCTTCCGCATAAATGTATTGTGAATAAGGCAGCACAGCGACAAACACGACGATGGTCGTAACTTCGTCCGTCAGCTTGTCCACCTACTCAAATGTTTTGTTCGCAAAATCCACCTCGATCTTCTCACCGGCAACGGTGTTGAAGTGCATGGTCTCGTTATTCGCGTCAAGCTACTCTGAGTACTTTGAACAGAACTGACGGTAGGAATAAAACCGAGCTCCATCAGCAACACACTGGTTCTTATACCTTCCCCAGAGGAAGACCAGTGTCATGTTTTTCCGGCCCATCTCAGTGTTGACCGAATTATAGTCCGGAACAGTGAAGCCACCACTTCCATTGACTGGCGCTGAAGGCAGCCCATACACCTGCTCATAGATCCCATAGTTGGTGATCCCGTTGGGAAGCGGATAACTGAGCGTCTCACATGCCTTGAAAGCATTCAGAAAGTCGCTCACTCCTGACTTGCTTACGCCCAGGCCGCTAGCAATCTCACGGCCAGACATGTGCAGGGCGTAATGTTGGGTAATAATAGTTTTGTAATCGAGCATACGTGCCCTCCTATGAAGAATCGCCGACAATACGGCATATCTTCATTATGAGGGAAATAGCTCAAATCTGTCATAAGCAAGGGTGGCCGTTCGCTCCGCATCGCGGCTGTTTAGCTCCGCAAACCTGGCCGTTGGTCGGCGCTCCATGCAGGTTAATAGTAAAGGATAAAGGAGATAGAAACTATGTGTTGGACTGTAAATGAGATAAAAAAAGGTGTTTGGCATGTTGATGAGAGTGGACTGGATGCTATGTATGTGGTAAAGGGCAGCAAAATGTCTGCAGTGATTGATACGGGAACTGGAATCGGTGATTTTAAGGGACTGGTAGAATCATTGGTGGGGAATCCCTATATTGTATTGATCACACATGGTCATGTAGATCATGCCGGCGGATGTGGCCAGTTTGCAGAAGCTTATATTAATGAAGGAGATTATCAGGCTGCACTGAATATAAAGGTGGAAGACAGAGAAAGATATTTAAAGAATATGGAAAGTGCCGGTGCTATTGCGCCTGGCAGCCTGAGTATTTCTGAAAAACTAAGAAATGATCAGAAGCCAGTTTTTCATTTTATGAAAGATGGGGACATTTTTGACCTTGGAGATAAAAAGCTGGTTGTATATGAGATGACAGGACATACAGCTGGATCTGTATGTATTCTGGATGAAGAAGACAGAGTTCTGTTTTCCGGTGATAATGTAAATGATCTGGAACTGATCTGCGCTCCTGCCAGCGATCGTGAGGCTTTATTGAAGGAATGGCATGAGGCCGGAAAAAGAATTTTTGCAAGAAAAGATTCGTTTGATGTCTGTGGTGGCGGGCATTGTCTGATTCCAATTGAAAAAGCAGAAGAAACACTGATGTGTGGGGAAATGATATTATCTGGCGAATTGCAGGCAAAAGTTGAAAAAGTTCATTTTTTCCATGCACCATATTATAAGTATATAAACAGTCGTCTTTATAATGGCGATTTTGCAGCACTTCATTCAAAAGAATAATGAAGAACAAAGAGCATCAGGAAACTGGTGCTCTTTCTTTATACATTTTTGTCGAAAAGATCTTTCATTGCATAAAAATTCAATAGACATTTATGAAAAGAGGAGGCATAAGTGATGAAGGTTCTGGTCTTGATGACCTCACCGTAGGTCTCTGTCGCAACGAACACGGCATCCTGATCGATGACCAGCACCGACGAGCGGCCGCCGAGCTTGCAGAAGGACCGGTGGAGTGCCTTGCATGCTTCTTCTGCGTTATACTTGTGATCCTGCGCGTATACGACAAGGTAACGGCTGTACCGGAGCAGCAGACAGCTGAAGTGGATCCTCAGTCCGCTGTCGATCTCCAGCTCGCCAAAGTCGATGAGCATCTGTTCACCGGGTGCGGCATCAAAGACGTTGTCGTAGATCCGCTGGTTCTTCGGGACTTCGGCAACAATGCCGTTGTCCTTGAGATAGTGGACGTAGTTGCGCAGCGTCTGCGAGATTGTGAAAAAAAGTCTGTAAAAGTTAATAAGCGGGGCCTTCTATGATACATTAATTCATAG
>USJM01000293.1 GCA_900555005.1 uncultured Lachnospiraceae bacterium
CACGACGCAGGTCATGACGATTGACCGCACGGGCATGAAGAACGGCGGCCGCGGCGTGCGCCGCTTCAAGCTCTTTGTCGACCGCATGCTCTCCCTGCAGCTCTTTGTTGACCGCACGGCTGTTGAAGCCTTCTTCCAGCACGGTGAGGAAGTGGCGAGCATGCTGGTATTCCCCGAGAAGAATATCCGCCCGGAACTGCGCATTCATGCCGATGCTCCGCTCGAATCCGTCACGGGACGCCTCTGGGAGCTCGATTCCTTTCACTTTACCCGCTGAGCCTGATTTTTTCATGACAAAAGCCCCGGAACCAGATGGTTCCGGGGCTTTTGAAACAGGGAAAAACAATCCGCTCCTGAGTAAATGAGAAATCAGCGCTTGGAGAACTGGGGTGCACGACGTGCAGCCTTCAGACCGTACTTCTTACGTTCCTTCATACGAGGATCTCTGGTCAGGAAGCCAGCATCCTTCAGCGGCTTTCTGTACTCCGGATCTGCCTCCAGAAGGGCACGGGAAATGCCGTGACGGATGGCACCGGCCTGCCCGGTTGTGCCGCCGCCGTTGACGTTGACCAGAACATCAAACTTGTCTGCATTCTCGGTCAGTACAAGCGGCTGACGAACGATGGTCTTCAGCGTCTCAAGACCGAAGTACTCATCGATATCTCTCTTGTTGATCGTGATCTTACCGGTTCCCGCTACGAGATAAACGCGGGCAACAGAGCTCTTTCTTCTTCCGGTTCCGTAGAACTTATCGCTAGCCAAAGTACGTTCCCTCCCTCTTAGAATGTAAGCGTCTCAGGATTCTGCGCCTGATGCTTGTGATCCGGGCCTGCATAGACAAACAGCTTCTTCTGCATCTGTCTTCCAAGTGATCCATGAGGAAGCATTCCGAATACTGCGTGCTCGATGACCTTCTCCGGCTTTGTCGCAATCGCCTCGCGAAGGCTAGTGAACTTTGCCCCGCCGACGAACTTGGAGTGCGTGAAATAGGTCTTCTGATCAAGCTTCTTACCGGTTGTCTTCACCTTCTCAGCGTTGACAACGATCACATAATCTCCGGTATCAAGGAACGGTGTGTAGGTCGGCTTATTCTTTCCTCTGAGGACAGAAGCGACTTCACTGGCCAGGCGTCCAAGCGTCTTACCGTTTGCATCGACTACATACCACTTTCTTTCGATCGTAGATGGTGTCGCCATATAGGTTTTCATCGATTTTCCTCCATTATCAGCATTACATCCGCAGCCGAGAGTGCTGCGTCTTACGGTGGACTGGCAGAAGTTATATCCGCCCTTCCTGGTATGGAAAAGCGTTCTTTCCGGTAAACGCTTATCACTCAGAGATGAGCGGCTCATAGCCGCACTGAATTATTATATTCATGAGGGCAATCCCTGTCAACCCCTCTGTTCCTGGTCCAGATACTCGATTTTCATCAGTGCAGGCCCTCCGGCCGCGCCGTGTCCCCGGCAAGGCTTCTGTCCTTCGCCTCGAGAACGGTCTTCATCTCCTCCGGCTTCATCTGACCGCCGCCGACTCTCAGGAGCGTGCCCGCGATGATGCGCACCATATTATAGAGAAAGCCGTCTCCGGTGATCTGCAGCGTGATCATATCTCCATCCCGCCGGACAGAGATATCCTCGATCGTGCGCACATGGTTCGGCCTGTCCGGCTTTGCCGTACAGAAGGAGGAAAAGTCATGCCGCCCCAGAAGAAAATGGGAAGCCTCGTTCATTTTCTCCGCATCGAGCGGATAATAATAAAATGTAGAGTAGCGGGACACCAGCGGATTCTGGACCGGTCTGTTCCAGATCTGATAGCGGTAGGTCTTGCGCACGCTGCAGAAACGCGGATGGAAGCTTTCCGGCACCTGCTCGGATTTCTGAATCCGGATATCAGACGGCAGCCTCGTGTTCATCGCAATGGCAATCTTGTCCACCGGCATCCTGGCCTGTGTGTTGAACACCGCGACATTCCCCAGGGCATGAACCCCTGCGTCTGTCCGGCTTGCGCCTGTCACATGAATCTCCTCTTTCAACAGCTCGGACAGATGCCTGTCGAGCTCAGCCTCGATCGTATCCCCCTCCGGCTGAATCTGCCAGCCATGGTAATGGGTCCCGTCGTAGGCGACCGTCAATTTGACTCTTTTCATAACGTTCCAAACACTCTCAGCAGAATCTGCGCGGCAACATAGCCTGCCATGACAAGAAATGCGATCCAGTCCTTTCTGTGATAGACCAGCGGCTTCATCTTTGTCCTTCCGGCACCTCCGTGATACCCTCTCGCCTCCATTGCAAGCGCGAGGTCATTCGCCCGGCGGAAGGCTGAGACAAACAGCGGGACGAGGAGCGGAACCATCGCCTTCACCCTGTGGAAGACGCCGCCCGACTGGAAATCCGCTCCCCTGGCTTCCTGCGCCCTCATGATTTTATCCGTCTCATCCATCAGAATCGGGATGAACCGCAGCGCGATGCTCATCATCATGGAAAGCTCATGCACCGGGAAGCGCAGCCTTTTGAGCGTC
>USJM01000294.1 GCA_900555005.1 uncultured Lachnospiraceae bacterium
GGGGCGGCGAGAAGGCTGCCGATCTGCTCGTGAAAAGCTCTTCGCTGCACGGCACAACGATCGAAGGCGCACTGATTCCGACACTGATCGACGAGATTCCGGTGATTGCGGTGATGGCAGCTTATGCGGAAGGAACCACCGTCATCAGGGATGCCGCAGAGCTGAAGGTCAAAGAGTCAGACCGCATTGCGGCCATGACGGAGAATCTGAAGGCGATGGGAGCCGATATCGTGCCGGAAGAAGACGGGATGGTCATCCGTGGCACAGGTTCCCTTCGGGGCGCGAGCGTCAGGTCCTTCCTGGACCACCGCGTCGCCATGAGCATGGCTGTCGCCGCGCTTGCCGCCGAAGGAACAACCACAATCGAAGATGCGGACTGCATCCTCATCTCCTACCCTTCATTCTATGAGGATCTTGAAAAACTGATCTGAACCGGCTTTACTGTGAATGTCCGGGGACCAGGACAAGCTCGTCGATCTGGTTCTGGAAAGCAGGATCCGCCGTGATGATAGTACTGGTTTCTGTAAGCGGACCGCTGTATGGAAAGTGCAGATGGCCGGAGGCTTCCAGGACAACCGGACTGTCCGCGGCCTGGATCAGATCCAGCGCCCGCTTCGTCGTGTCGTCCGGCCGGTAATAGCAGCCGCCGTCTCCCCACAGAAGCGCTCTTCCATTTTTCTGCTTCGATTCCTGCTCCAGCTTGTCCGTGACCGTTCCCTTCAGCGGGACGTGACAGAGAAAAAGGACCGGACTTTTTTCAGCCTTTGCTTCCTGAAGGTACGCGCTCAGGTCGCGAAGGCCTTTCTTTGTCATCTGCGCTGTGTTGTTGTCCCAGCCGATGATGGTCAGATTCCCGATCTTCTGACGCATCACCTTTTTACGCGGAGCCGTATTCTTCTGAAGCAGGATCGCATCCTTCTGCGTCTCATATGCCTTGCTGTACCATGCAGCGTAGTCATGGTCGCCCCGCACATACATCCATGGCGTTTTCAAAGAATCAAACCCTGCCTTCAGGCTGGCAGTGCTTGCCTTCGTGGCAAAGTCAACCATATCACCCGCAAACAGAATCATGTCTGCCTTCATGCTGTCCAGCTGGGATGGAAGCGTCTGCCAGAGCTGGAAGGCTGATTCCCCTGACGGCGTTCTGAACATCTGATTCAGCCGGCTTTCTGCGATATCCGCGCATTCCGGATCGACCTGCGGGTCGTCCGGAACGATGATGTGAAGGTCTGAGACCAGCAGCAGCCGGTATGTACGGTCCAGCCCATCGATGGAACATGTCTTCTTCGAGACGGAAACCGGTTGATCCGGTTCTGGTTCGGTCTGTATCATGGAATCCTGTGCAGAATCTGCGGAAGCTTCAAAGAGCGATGAAGACAGTCGGTCTCCTGCTGATGTGACAGCGGGGAAGGTCAGAATCACAGTATAGAAAAACAGGACAGCCGGGAAAAGATACCCTGCAGTCCTGTTCTTTTTCTTCCGGAGTGTTCTTTGATTCACGGCATTTTCTCCATTCTTTCAGCCTTCCACCTTTCCGGACAGGAGGATCCGGTCATTGTCCAGCTCCTTCCCTGCCTGGACGCTGAACTGTTCCAGCAGGTCATCGACTGTCATGTGGGAGCGCTCCTCCCCTTCCTTGTCGAGGATGATGGTTCCATTGTACATCATGAGTGTCCGGTTTCCGACGTCCAGCGCCTGGTGCATATTATGGGTCACCATCAGACAGGTGAGGTGGTTGTCCGCCACAACACGCTTCGTCAGATCCAGCACCTTCTCGGCCGTTGCCGGATCCAGGGCAGCCGTATGTTCATCGAGCAGCAGGATCTTCGGAGTGACCATCGTCGCCATCACCAGCGTCAGGGCCTGCCGCTGCCCGCCCGACAGAAGGCCGACCGGATTGTCCATCCGGTCCTCCAGCCCCATATGAAGCTGCGAGAGCTTGCTGCGGAAGAACGCCTTGTCCTTTTTGGTGATGCTTGAGAACAGGCTCTTTCTGTGGTAGGAAGCCTTCAGGTACGCCAGAGACATGTTTTCCTCGATGGTCATGTGAGGCGCTGTTCCCATCAGCGGATCCTGAAACAGGTGACCGATATACGGGAGCGCAGGTGTTCCTTCTTGAATGTGATGTCCTCTCCGTCCAGGCAGATCCGTCCGCTGTCTGTGAAGAACGCACCGGTGATGGCGTTGAACAGGGTGGACTTGCCTGCCCCGTTGCTGCCGACAATCGTTGCGAAATCCCCCCTCTTCAGATTCAGGCTCACATTCCTGAGAGCCGTCTTTTCGTTGACCGTTCCGGGATTGAAGGTTTTTGTAACATGGTCGATCTGAAGCATATATTCCATGATGAATCATCCTATCTTTTACACTGCAATTTTTTTATCTGCGTGAAGCGTGTCTGCATAGCGTGTCTGCGTGAAGCGCCTGAAAAGGCGGTCATTTTCCGGCCAGGTTTCCTCTGCCCATCCGTCTCCTGTAGAAGGCCGCCTTTTCCCTGATGTATGGATGACGAT
>USJM01000295.1 GCA_900555005.1 uncultured Lachnospiraceae bacterium
AGTGACTGCGGTACATGCGGCAAAATCAGATCAGCCGGGCGGATCCCTCTCTGCGGCAGATGTGTTCACATATCTTTACTTTGAGGAAATGAACATCGATCCGGCGCATCCGGACAAGCCGGACCGCGATCGCTTTGTCCTGTCCAAGGGACATACGGCGCCGGGCTATTACAGTGCGCTGGCACACAGGGGATATTTTCCGGTCGGAGAGCTTTCCACGCTCAGACATGTCGGATCCCGTCTTCAGGGACATCCGTGCATGCAGGATACGCCGGGCGTTGACATGAGTTCGGGATCCCTGGGACAGGGCATCTCGGCTGCTGTCGGTATGGCACTGTCCGCAAAGCTTTCCGGGGACAGCTACAGGGTCTACACTCTGCTGGGCGACGGTGAGCTGGAGGAAGGCCAGGTCTGGGAAGCTTCCATGTTCGCAGGAGACCACAAGCTGGACAATCTCTGTGTCATTGTGGACAACAACAATCTCCAGATTGATGGGCCGATCACGGAAGTCTGCTCTCCGTATCCGATTGACAAGAAGTTTGAGGCTTTCAATTTCCATGTGATCAATGTTGCGGACGGCAACGACATGGATCAGCTCCGCGCAGCATTCAAGGAGGCGCGGGAGACAAAGGGAATGCCGACCGCAATCATCATGAAGACGGTCAAGGGCAAGGGCGTGTCCTACATGGAAAACCAGGTAGGCTGGCACGGCAAGGCTCCGAATGATGAGCAGTATGCGCAGGGCATGGAAGAACTTGAGAAAGCGGGGGAAGCATTATGCCAGAAGTAAAGAAGATTGCAACGAGAGAGAGCTACGGCAACGCACTTGTCGAGCTTGGAAAGAAACACGACGATGTCGTTGTCCTGGATGCTGACCTTGCAGGCGCAACCAAGACCGGAACCTTCAAGAAGGTATTTCCGGAGCGTCACATTGACTGCGGCATCGCAGAGGCGGACATGATGGGGATCGCAGCCGGGATCGCAACAACCGGAAAGGTGCCGTTCGCTTCAACATTTGCCATGTTTGCAGCCGGGCGTGCCTTTGAGCAGGTTCGAAACTCCATCGGCTATCCGCACCTGAATGTGAAGATCGGCGCAACCCATGCCGGCATCTCCGTCGGCGAGGACGGCGCAACCCACCAGTGCCTGGAGGACATCGCGCTGATGCGGATGATCCCGGGCATGACGGTTGTTGTTCCGAGTGACGACATTGAGGCAAAGGCGGCGGTTGAGGCAGCCTATGAACACAAGGGACCGGTTTATCTGAGATCGGCCGCCTGGCTGTTCCGGTGATCAATGACAGGCCGGATTACAAGTTCGAGCTCGGGAAGGGTGTCCTGCTCCGGGAGGGAAGCGATGTGACCATCGTCGCAACCGGACTGGAGGTTGGCTCCGCACTGGAAGCGGCAGACATGCTGGCGAAGGACGGCGTGAGCGCCGAGGTCATCAACATCCATACCGTCAAGCCGCTTGATGAGGAGATCATTCTGAAGAGTGCGGCGAAGACCGGCAAGGTCGTGACGGCAGAGGAGGCATTTATCGCGGGAGGCCTTGGCGGGGCAGTTGCAGAGCTTCTTTCCGCAAAGCTTCCGACGAAGCTTGCCCGGATTGGCGTCGATGACCAGTTCGGCGAATCCGGACCGGCTGTCGAACTGCTCCACAAGTACAAGCTCGATGGAGAGGGCGTGTACGAACAGATCAAGGCATTTCTTGGCTGAGTGGACACCGAAAGCAGAGGATGACCACAGCGTGGCAGAGCCAGGCCGAGCGGGAGCGGGCCGAGCGTCTGGCCGCAGAAGCTGCCCGTACCGAAATACCGGAAGATACTGCAAAGGGAAAGGATCAACACCAATGACGAAACCCATCGCACTTGCCGCCGACCACGGCGGATTTGAACTGATGCAGGAAGTGAAGAAGCATCTGGACGAACAGAAAATCGCGTACAAGGATTTCGGAACCTATGACACGAAATCAACCGACTATCCGATCTATGCCAGGAGGGTTGTGAAGAGCATCCTCTCGGGTGAGAGTGATAAGGGGATTCTGATCTGCGGAACCGGAATCGGGATCTCCATCACGGCGAACCGCTACAAGGGAATCCGCGCGGCGCTCTGCTCGGACTGCTTTTCGGCAGCTGCGACCAGGGAGCACAATGACGCGAATATCCTGGCAATGGGTGGCAGAGTCCTCGGAGCAGGGCTTGCATGCAGGATTGTAGACACCTTCCTGAATACACCTTTCTCGGAGGGAGAGCGGCACAAGAGAAGGATTGCGATGATCGACGCGCCGGATGAGGCGTGAGACGATATATTTATGTAGAAGAAACCGGCTGCGGCGTGATGGTGTGCTGCCTGCCTTAAGGCAGCATATTGTGAGGCCTGCAGCCGGTTTCTTTGCTCAGGAGGAGCTGAGCGCGTACGCCCACGCAGCCTGAATCTCGGAGGCAAGGTCAGCCCACGCCCAGGCTTTTGAGCTGTTCTCAAGGTTGTTCGGGTCATTCAGCAAGAATT
>USJM01000296.1 GCA_900555005.1 uncultured Lachnospiraceae bacterium
CGAGCGGGGCCCCGCCTGTCGCCAGTCCGCCGCCGCCGACAGGAACCAGGACATACTCCACAAGCGGAAGGTCCTTGAAGATCTCCATCATGATCGTCCCCTGGCCGGTCGCAACGGTCGGATCATCAAAAGGATGAACGAAGGTGTAGCCCTTCTCCTGCGCAAGCTTCAGCGCATAGGCGCAGGATTCATCGTACACATCTCCGTACAGAACAACTTCCGCTCCGTATGAACGGGTCCGGTTGACCTTGATCAGCGGTCCGGTCGTCGCCAGAACGATTGCCGCAGGCCAGCCATACTTTCTCGCAGCGTAGGCGACCCCTTGGGCATGATTCCCGGCTGATGCCGTGATCAGGCCCTTCTTTCTGTCCTCCTCGCTCATCGTGGAAACCTTGTAATAGGCACCGCGGATCTTATAGGCGCCCGTCACCTGCATGTTTTCCGGCTTCAGCCATACCTTGTTGTCACACTGGCTGCTGAAGTAATCGCTGTAGACGAGCCTCGTATCTTCTGTAACCTGTCTTACAATCTGCGAGGCTTCCTCAAAGGCCTCCCTTGTCAGATCTTTTTCATCTCGAATAGACCTCCTCCGGCTGCCTGAATGACGTCCTGCCTCGGGCAGTATTCCCGCACGGCCCGGCAGAGCTGCAGCTGCTTTGTCCTTCACTCCTGTCTGCCTGTCTCAAAGGTCCGATTTTTTGACATCAAACAGCGCATTCACAAACTGGTCCGCGTCAAACTTCTGCAGATCATCAACCCGTTCTCCGACTCCGATATACTTTACAGGGATCCCAAGTTCAGAGTGAATCGCGATCGCGATGCCCCCCTTCGCCGTCCCGTCAAGCTTTGTCAGGATAATGCCGGTCACATTGGTGACTTCCTTGAATTCTCTGGCCTGCGCCAGCGCATTCTGACCGGTTGTTCCGTCCAGAACCACAAGCGTTTCCCTGTAAGCTTCCGGATATTCTCTGTCAATGATCCGGTTAATCTTTCCCAGCTCCGCCATGAGGTTCTTCTTATTATGAAGCCGCCCTGCCGTGTCGACGAGCAGACATCCGCGTCCCGTGCCTTCGCCGCCGCAATGGCATCGTAGACAACCGAGCCCGGGTCCGATCCCTCCTGTCCGCTGATCATCGGCACATCGGTCTTTTTCGCCCAGATATCAAGCTGCTCCCCCGCCGCGGCGCGAAATGTATCTGCGGCAGCCAGGACGACCTTCCGGCCTTCCTGCTTCAGAAGCCGGCGAGCTTTCCGATGGATGTCGTCTTGCCGACGCCATTGACACCGACCACAAGGACAACACTCTTCTCATGCTCAAACCGGTAGTCCGCCTGTCCGACATTCATCTCATCCTTGATACTCTGCAAAAGCAGCTCCCTGCACTGGGCAGGCTTTCTGACATGCTGCTCCTTCACCTTCTGCTTCAGATGATTCAGAATGGAGGTCGTCGCACCGATGCCGACATCTCCCATGACCAGGATCTCCTCAATCTCATCATAAAAATCGTCATCGATCGATGTGTATCCGGACAGGGCATCCTCCACACTGCTGCCGAGATTGTCCCTTGACTTGGTCAGCCCCCGGACAAGCCTGCTGAAAAAGCCTCCCTTTTTCTCCGATCCTGCCATGAATCCTGCTCCCTTCTCACGCATCAAGCTTGTCAGCTACCAGGTCGACGGAAACCAGTGCCGAGATTCCCTTCTCCTGCATGGTAATCCCGTACAGCCTGTCAGCTGCGGTCATGGATCCGCGTCTGTGAGTTATGATAATGAACTGGGTATGCTTTGTCAACTTGCGCAGATACTGGGCATAGCGCTCCACATTGTTCTCATCCAGTGCTGACTCAATCTCGTCAAGCAGGCAGAATGGGGACGGTTTCAGGTTCTGAATTGCAAACAGGAGAGCAATCGCTGCCAGTGATTTTTCTCCGCCGGAGAGCTGCATCATGTTCTGGAGCTTCTTCCCCGGCGGCTGAGCGATGACCCGGATGCCGGCATCCAGAATGTCCACACCCTCCTCCAGCTCCAGTGTCCCCTTCCCGCCGCCGAAAAGATCCCGGAACGTACGGTCAAACTCCGTCTGGATCATCGAGAACTGTTCCTTGAACCGGTCCCGCATGCCTTCATCCAGATCCTTGATAATCTTCTCAAGATCCGCTGCGGATTTTACCAGATCCTCATGCTGGGCAGAGAGGAATTCAAACCGCTGTGACAGCTCGCGATACTCCTCGATCGCTCCGACATTGACGCTTCCAAGCTGGCGGATATCATGGCGCAGCTCACCGATGCGCTTTTTCATCTCCGTAAGGCTGCCCAGGTCATCCCGCCTGAGCTCTCTGCAGGCAACAGGGGTCAGCTCGTACTCCTCCCAGAGATATGCGATGTCCTTCTCCCGGTCAGCCTTCATCTTCTCGATCTGCTGTTCCAGCCGGAAGACCTCCCTGTCAAGATATGAGCTGTGCTCCGCCAGCTGCTCCCGCTCGGTAAAGAAGGTCTTTTGCTTTTTC
>USJM01000297.1 GCA_900555005.1 uncultured Lachnospiraceae bacterium
CTCATCACTCAGAGAGACGCCAAGCGCCTTCCCGTGAAAGTCTCCGAATGGGAAGAGTTCGGCCAGTCCGAGGAGCGCATGTGTTGTCTTTGTTCCTGCAAGCGGAAGCCTGCTGATCATGAAAAGCAGGGCTGTCAGAGCATTGACGGAGCCGTTGTCCGGCATGGCCGCATGGCCTGTCTGTCCCTTGACATGGACAATCTCCCGGTCTCCCTCCAGCTCCCAGGTCACAGCCGCCTTTGTCTTCTCCTCCGTCTCCGCCGCCGCTTGTTCAAGCTGTTCCTTCCTCAGGCCCCGGAACGCTGCCTCCGCAGTCCCCGGCACGACATTCGCCTTTGAGCCTGCGTCAATTTCAAGTACACAGGGCGTGTGATAGTCCTCCGGAAGTTCAGCGGTAAACTTCTTCGCCAGTCTCGCCTTCTCAATGTTGATCAGCGGGAAATTTGCATCGGGCGAAAATGTATATTCTGCCTCCTTCTCAATACCATAGTAGTGCTCCAGATCAGAACTGCCGCACTCCTCGTCCGCACCCAGGATCAGCCGGACGCCATGGCGCAGACCGATGCCAAGCTCCGAGACGGCCCGCATGGCATAGAATGCCGCAACAGCAGGACCCTTGTCATCCGCGGTTCCTCTTCCATAGAGGTAGTGACCTTCCTGAAGCGGCTCAAACGGCTGCGTTTTCTTCCAGTCCTTCGAGACCGGTACAACATCGAGATGCGCCAGAATGTCCAGGCTCTTCTCTCCCTCTCCGGCAAGATCTGCTGTCATGCAGTAATTGTCATAATTTTTTACCTGAAATCCCTTTGACTCAGCCAGACGTGCCATCGCTGCCAGGGCCGCCGCCGGTCCGTCTCCGAACGGCTTTCCTTCCTTCGCTTCTCCCTTTGTGCTGTCGATGCGCACAAGCGCGGATATATCATCCGTCATCTCCTGCCGGTGCGCCTCAGCCCATGCGTCCAGACGTTCTGCGTAATCTGAATGATTCATATCTGATATCCTCCCATGCTGCGTGATACCCTGCATTATACGCTGACTTGCCTCCTTTGTCGAAATGTTCCTTCCACTGTGCTACAATCAGTCTGAAATCAGGTGGTTCCATCCACCATGCATTTGATCTTTAAGCATTCACAGCAGCTGAGTCCGCCCTTTTGAGGCGTTGGAATGGGGATCTGTTTATGAAGAAGGAAGGCTTCTATTCATCCGGACAGTTTGCAAAGCTCGCCGATGTCTCAGTTCGGACCATCCGGTTCTATGACAGGCAGGACATCCTGAAGCCATCCTTTGTAGACGCCCATGGTGCCCGCTTTTATACAGACCAGGATCTGGCGTCCCTCCAGCAGATTCTGCTTCTGAAGTATCTGGGCTTCTCGCTGGAGGAGATCCGGGATATGACGATCGGCGGATCGGACTACAGCCATATCTCCCGGATGCTTCGCATTCAGGAGAAACTCGTTCAGGACCGCATCGAGCAGATGCAGACGGTCGCCGAGGCGATCCGGGATACGGAGGAGGAGCTCCGCCGGGGCAATGCCAACTGGCAGAATATGCTCGACCTGATCCATCTGACCGGTATGGAGCGCTCTCTTGCATCCCAGTACAGAAGCGCAACGAACCTCTCCGCCCGCATCGCACTCCACAGCCTCTATTCGACAAACCCGGAAGGGTGGTTTCCCTGGCTCTACCGGAAGCTGGCGCTTGCGCCGGGCATGCGTGTCCTGGAGGTCGGCTGCGGAGACGGGGCTCTCTGGACCTGCCGGCACGAAGAGCTCCCTCATCCCATCTCCATCGTACTGTCGGATATATCGGACGGCATGATCAGGGATGTCAGACGGAATATACGGCAGACCCTCCCCACCGCTGACAGTCAGACTTCTGATCCAGTCAGTCCCGCTGATGGCGGACAGGCTCTCCGGCCCTTCACCTTCCAGGTCTTCGACTGCGCCAACATCCCGTACCCGGACAATACCTTCGACCTGGTCATCGCCAACCATGTCCTGTTCTACGCAGATGATCTTCCCAAAACGCTTCAGGAGCTTGCACGCGTCCTGAGGCCGGGCGGACGCTTTATCTGCAGCAGCTACAGCAGCCGCCATATGCACGAAATCCGCGATCTTGTACAGCTCTTTGACAGTCACATCTCGCTCTCACAGGGCCAGCTGTATGAGCGCTTCGGCCTTGAAAACGGACAGTCGCTGCTCTCCCCTGTTTTCTCCTCCGTCCGTCTGCTTCGATATGAGGATGGGCTGAGGATTACCGACCCGCAGCCGCTCATCGAATACATTCTTTCCTGCCATGGCAACCAGAACCAGTACCTGGTCAACCGGTACAAAGAGTTTCAGACATTCGTAAAAGAACAGGTTGGAAATGTATTCTGCGTCACAAAAGATGCCGGTATTTTCGTCTGTGCGCTCTGATGGCCTTAAATTTTCTTTATTTTTTGCAAAGGCTTGAAGGTGACGTAGCGTCACCATATACACTGTAGCCAGTG
>USJM01000298.1 GCA_900555005.1 uncultured Lachnospiraceae bacterium
CACCCGGACGGCCTCTTCAGCTGTATCAACCAGACCGTCGGATCCAGGAACGGTCGGGATGCCGTTTTTTTTCATCAGCTCCCTGGCTTTTTCCTTGTCTCCCATCAGACGGATGGTTTCAGGATCAGGACCGATGAAGGCCAAGCCGTTTTCCCGGACAAGTGCCGCGAAATCTGCATTCTCAGACAGAAATCCGTATCCCGGATGAACCGCGTCACAGCAAGCAGCCTCGCGGCCTCCACAAGGGCGGCCTGGTTAAGGTAGCTTGCCGAGGCCGCGGCAGGTCCGATGCAGACTGCCTCCGTTGCCATCTGGACTGGAAGAGAATCAGCATCCTCCGAAGAATAGGCCAGAACACTCTCGATTTCCATTTCCTTCATGCAGCGGATCAGCCTCATGGCGATTTCGCCTCTGTTTGCAATCAGAATTCTCCGGAACATCACATGCCCTCATCTGGCTGAATCAACATCAGAACCTTCCCGTACTCGCAGAAATCAGCGTCCCCGACTTCGACTGATACAATCCTGCCGCTCACGGGCGCTTTGATTTCGCTCATCATCTTCATGGCTTCCATCAGCCCGACAGTCTCTCCCTCCTGCACCTTTTTCCCAGGCTCGGCATAGACCAGTCCTCCATCCGGATTTTTCGTATGAAAGACGCCTGTGAGCGGGGCCTTCAGCGGAACCGCCGACGCCCCATCCGCAGGCACATCCGGCTGGCTGGCTGTTTCAATGCAGCCGGCTTCATGCGTATGATTCGTCATCTTCCCTGCACAGACCGCTTCAGATTCACTTGCGGAGTTCGAAGAACCTCCTGCCGCCGCCTGATGATTGACTGCGGTTCCGCCGGCTTTCTTCAGACGGAGCCGCTGACCGTTGTTCTTCAGGTCCAGCTCGGCAAGATCTGAACGCTCAAACAGGGCTATGATTTGTTTGATTTCTGTCAGTTCCAGTTCCATCGCGGCTCTCTTCTCAATCTTTCTGTAACTTCTTGTCGATGTATGTGACGATATCACCGACTGTCTCAAGGTTTGCCATGTCTTCGTTTGGAATCTCGACTCCGAACTTCTCCTCAAGCGCCATGACAAGCTCCACACCGTCCAGCGAGTCCATGATCAGATCGCCCTTCAGCTTTGTATCCGTCGCCACATCCCCGCTGTATTTCAGCGTTTCATCGATGACTTCCTTTACTCCATCCAGCGTCATAACGGTACCCTCCATGAAAAATCCTCTGTGATAAGTCTTTATCTAAATATATTTATCTAAATACGCTGCTAATCATAATTCAATGAATCAGGTCTGTCAATCCGCGTACCTCAAAAAGTGCATGAAAAAAGCTCCAGTGCCATGCACCAGAGCATTCAAAAGGCCCGCCTGCCAGAAGGGATCCTGAAATCCGGATCTGTAAAACGGTCACTCATCTGATATGGAGGCCGGCAGATGTCCGTCCGGAAGCGGGGTCTCTTCCATCTGCTCGGCGTAGATCACCTCAAGGCTTCTGTCAAAGCCGTGGATTTCCTCAGGGGTCATCTTCTCCTGAACATGACCGATGACGTTGTTCATATAGGAAGTGCTGATATTGTAGTAGTCCATGTAGCGCTGCGTCACCTCCAGCCGGTATTCCCGCTTGTCATCCGGACACTGAACCTTCTTCAGGTATCCTTTTTTGACCAGGTTCGCAATTTTGTAGGCTGTGTTCGGGGTCGAGAGCCCGATGAACGAGCCGAACTCGCTTATGGTCGGACGGCCAAGCGCATAGATGACTTCCATACAGAACGACTCCACTGTTGTGAGGGAGGTCTCCCGCCCCTGGATCTTGTGGAAGATTTCTCTGTAAAAGTGAAGTTTGAAGTTGTTGTAGACAAGTTCAAATTTTTCCTGAGTATTCATACGTCGTCTCCCTGTCTGATTTCCCAAGCATGCATGACGCGGAGATCGATAGGTCTCCATCTCAGCCGCTCCGGATGCAATGAATTGCAGGATGCGGCATATGGAAGATTCGATCTTTTTCTGCCTATTATACGCCTGAAGGGACCTTTTCAGAAGAGCCAACTTGATTGATTCCTCCGCCTGATTATGGCATACTAAGCGGGACACAGAATCATCTGACAGGAGTGGTGATGCGATGAAGTACGGGTTTATCGGACTGGGCCTGATTGGCGGGTCGCTTGCAAGAAATCTGAAGAAACTGGATCCGGCGTGCACAGTCTGCGCCTACACAAGGACACAGAAAACCTCCATGGAGGCGCGGGAGGCCGGGGTGCTTGATGAGATCTGCACATCGCCGTCCGACGAGCTGTTCCGCGGCTGCGACTATATTTTTCTGTGTGCTCCGGTCATCACAAACATCCGCATGCTTTCTGAGATCCGGACCGTTCTTGGGAAAAAGACCATTCTCACCGATGTCGGCTCCGTCAAGACGGGCATTCATCAGGAAGTCGAGCGGCTTGGGCTGGACAATCAGTTTATCGGCGGGCCAGCCACC
>USJM01000299.1 GCA_900555005.1 uncultured Lachnospiraceae bacterium
CACCCCCCCCCCCCCCCCGTCTGGGGGCGCCCCCCCGGGGCCCCCCGCCAGTCCCGCTCCTGCCAGCACCATGCCTGCCAGTCCCAGTGCGGCTGCCGCCGCCCGCATCAGTTTTTTCATCTGCGCCTCCTTTCCGGGCCATTGCCCTGTCCGGTTTACAGTGTTTACTTTTTCGACATTGCAATCGTTCCGGTGCGCTGTACCTCCAGAATGCCGTATGGCTTGCACAGCATCACGAACTCATCCAGTGTCTCCGGCTCCTTTGCCAGCTCGATGATCATATACTTCATCGTCACATGCATAATCTTCGCGCCCATCACACTGCACAGCTCGATCAGCGAAGCCCGGTTCGTCGCTGAGTAGGAAACCTTGATCATCATCATTTCCAGCTCGACTGCCTTGGACTCCTCCAGCCTTCTCACCTTGATGACATCCGGCTTCTTGTTCAGCTGCTTTTCGATCTGGTCAATCGTCCGTTCGTCGCCTGTCGATACAATCGTCATGCTGGAGACATCATGCTTGTCCGTCTCCCCGACGGCAAGACTGTCGATGTTGTATCCTCTTCGGGCAAACATCCGGAGATCCCGGACAGGACACCGTCTTTATTCTCCACAAGAACCGAAAATATTCCTTTCATCCCTGTCCGTCCTCACTTGGTATTGTTCGCGCTGTCGATGTTCACAACCATCAGCGCCGCACCGTCCGCCTTCAGAAATGCGTCCAGCCTGTCATCCAGTTCCTCGTTACTCCAGGCCTCGAAATACTGCATATCATAGGCCCTCGCAAGATGATCATATCTGGGATAGTCCTCCAGCTGTGTGCCGAAGTAGTGTCCGTCATAGACCTTCTCCTGATGTTCCCGCACCAGCCCGAGGTATCGGTTCTTCACCACGATGATCTTCATCGGCAGTTTTGCGACCGCAATGGTTCCCAGCTCGTACATGCTCATCTGGAAAGCGCCGTCTCCGCAGACCGTGACGACCTGCCGGTCCGGTGCCGCAAACCGCGCCCCGATGGAGGCTGGGATCGAATAACCCATGGTTCCCATACCGCCCGTTGTGAGGAACCGCCCTTCTTTCATGATGTAATTGTCAGCGGACCACAGCTGATTCTGTCCGACATCTGCCACATAGATGGCATCCCTGTCCATCTTGTCAGAAAGGGTCTTGACGAAGGTCATCGGGTTCACCAGCTTGTCGCTGAAAACCCTGTGGTCCACCGTCGTCTTCTTGACCTCCTCCAGCTGCATGAGCCATCCGCTGGTATCAATCTGAATATCCGCCTCCAGCAGCTGGGCAAAGATATCCTTCGCATCTCCTACAAGCGGCAGCGTCGGTCCCATGTTCTTCCCAATCTCCGCCGAGTCAATGTCGATGTGGATGACACTGACCTTCCGCTCCAGCTCGTCCGGCTTCGGAACCGCCCGGTCCGCCACCCGTGCACCGACGATGATCAGAAGATCTGATCCTGCGACCGCCTTGTTCGCATAAGGCTTTCCATTGTTCCCCAGCATTCCGAAATACAGCGGATGTTTCTTCGGCATGACGCCGATTCCCATCATCGTGCTGACCATCGGAATCCGGAACTTCTCACAGAATGAGCGCACCTCCTTCTGTGCCTGTCCCAGGATCACCCCGCCTCCGACGCAGATCAGCGGCTTTTTCGCCTTGTTGATGCTTTCGATCACCTTCTCCATCTGCTGGCGGTTGCCCTTTGTGTTCGGCTTGTATCCCCGGATGTCAACCGACTTCGGATAGGAGAATTCCTTCTTCAGGGTCATCTTCTGGATATCACAGGGGATGTCGATCAGCACCGGACCCTTGCGGCCGGTGTTCGCGATATAGAACGCCTCTTTGAATATCTGGGGAATGTCATTCACGTTCCGGACCAGATAACTGTACTTGACAAATGATTCTGTCGCGCCTCTCATATCTGCTTCCTGGAACACGTCACGTCCCAGCAGCGTGCTCGCCACCTGGCCGGTGATCGCGATGATCGGGATACTGTCCGCGTAAGCAGTCGCCAGCGCTGTGATCAGATTTGTCGCCCCGGGACCGGACGAAGCGACACAGACGCCGGGTCTCCCGGAGATCCTGGCATATCCGCTTGCCGCGTGCCCCGCCGCCTGCTCCTGCCGGACCAGGATGTGGGTGATTTTATCCTGATTCTCGTACATCGCCTCATAGAACGGTGCAATGCGACCCCCGGAATCCCGAAGATCGTATCGACGCCCTCCTCCAGAAGACACTGCACCATCGCCTCCGCACCATTCATGGAAAGCTCCTCCTGACTCTGAACATGTTTAACAGACCGAGGCCATTATAGCATGGCGCCGTACAGATTGCGAGACTGGTAAAGCAGGCAAGGCTTCCTGTCCGCGCGAAGGATACGCTTGAGACAAAGCCCGAAGCAGGGTTTCTCTGGAAGCGGAAAACCGGCAGCCGGTCGCCCCCCCCCCCCGCCCCCCGTT
>USJM01000300.1 GCA_900555005.1 uncultured Lachnospiraceae bacterium
TTGAGGGACGCACGAGGATGCGGCCGTCCGAGCCAAGCTCCTCTTCAGCCTTTTCGATCGCGGCCTTCACTTTTTCGTTTTCCATCACAGCCTTCTTGTCGGCTACGCGTACATTCTTCAGCATCTGCGGATAGATGCGGCATTCTGCCTGCAGGTCCCCGAGCGTCCGCTTGGAGGCAATCATCGTCTCCATCACCATCAGAGAAGTCAGAATTCCGTCCCCTGTCGTCGCATGCTTGCTGAAGATAATGTGCCCGGACTGCTCGCCCCCGAGGCTGTACCCATTTGCCGACATATTCTCATAGACATACTTGTCGCCGACCTGGGTCTGCTCGTAGCGCATGCCCTCACGCTCCAGCGCCTTGTACAGACCGATGTTCGACATTACGGTTGTGACAACGGTGTTGTCCTTGAGCTGTCCGTGTTCTTTCATATATTTGCCGCATACATACATGATCAAATCGCCGTTGACCTCCCGGCCTGCCTCATCGACCGCGATGCAGCGGTCTGCATCCCCATCGTAGGCGAACCCGACATCCAGGTTGTTTTCCTTCACAAATTTCTGAAGCGCATGGATATGGGTGCTTCCGCAGTCTGCATTGATGTTCGTGCCATCCGGATGGTTGTTGATGACATAGGTCTTTGCTCCGAGTGCGTCAAACACGCTCTTTGCAATCGAGCTGGAACTGCCGTTGGAGCAGTCGATTCCGATTCGGTAGTTTTTGAAAGAGCGGGTCGCAAGGGAGATCAGATAGCCGATGTAGCGGTTTCTGCCCGCCACATAATCCTGCGTGCGGCCGATCCGATCGCGTACAGCAAGCGGAATTTCCCCGCTCCTGCCATCGATGTAAGCCTCAATCTTTTCCTCGATAGAAGCATCGATCTTCTGCCCGGTTCCGGATATAATCTTGATCCCATTGTCATAATATGGATTGTGGCTGGCTGAAATCATGATCCCGCAGTCAAAGTCATCCAGACGGACGCAGAAGGCAACGGAAGGAGTCGTTGTCACATGGAGCAGGTAAGCATCTGCCCCAGAGGCTACGAGCCCCGCGCTCAGCGCGTCCTCGAACATATAACTGGATCTTCTGGTATCCTTTCCGATGACAATCTTTGCCTTGCCATCCTCATGTTGCTGTCCATAGTACCAGCCCAGGAAACGTCCGACCTGAAATGCATGCTGGACATTCAGCGTCACATTCGCCTCCCCGCGAAATCCATCCGTTCCGAAGTACTTCCCCATATCAAACTTCCTCCTCTTTATACCTCTGCTGCCTCTGCCAGTTTTTCAGCCTGTTCTGCTGCGATCAGTGGTTTGACCAGCTGGTCCAGGTCGCCGTCCATAATCTGATCAATCCGGTATACGGTCAGGTGCACGCGGTGGTCAGTTACCCTTCCCTGCGGAAAGTTGTACGTGCGGATCTTCTCGCTCCGGTCACCGGAGCCAATCTGGTCCCTCCTGGTTTTTGCCTCGCTCTCCTGCTGCTCCATCTGGCGGAGCAGCAGCAGCTTTGAGCGCAGGATCCGGATCGCCTTGTCCTTGTTCTTCAGCTGGGACTTTTCATCCTGGCAGGATATGACAATCCCAGTCGGGATATGAACGAGCCTGACAGCGGAATCCGTCGTGTTGACGCACTGACCGCCATTGCCATGTGCACGGAACACATCAAATCTGCACTCGCCTAGATCCAGATCTACATCGATCTCATCCGCCTCCGGCATGACCGCGACGGTCGCAGCCGAAGTGTGAATTCTCCCGGCAGACTCCGTCTCCGGTACCCGCTGCACCCTGTGTGTGCCGCTTTCATACTTAGATGTGACCACGCATCCTCCCCGCTGATCAGAAGGACACACTCCTTATAGCCTCCGAGTCCGTTTTCATTGATCGATGTCACCTCCGCCTTCCAGCCCTTGCGCTCCGAATAGCGAAGATACATCCTGCACAGGTCGGCTGCAAAGAGGGCTGCCTCATCGCCGCCGACGCCTGCCCGGATTTCCAGAACCACATTCTTCCCGTCGTTCTCATCCCGCGGCAGCAGCAGGAGCTGGAGTTCTCCGGACAGCTTTTCCTCTTCCTGCCTGGCAGCCCTCAGCTCCTCCTTCAGATAGGATACCATCTCCGGATCTGTTTCCTCCCGAAGAAGCCCCTCCAGATCCTGAATCGTCTCCCTGGCCTTCAGCATCCGGGAGTATGCTGTGACAACCGGCTCCAGGCGCGAACGTTCCTTCATCAGCCTGCCGAGAGCCGCCGGGTCGGAACCTGCATCCGGATGGCTCAGTGACCGGTCGATCTCCTCCAGCCTCTGCCTTACATCTTCTAATTTTTCAAACATAACAGTCTGTTACTCCTGACAGGGGTCAGTCCCCGGGAAAACAGAGGAGACCACCCGATCCAGGCCGTTCAGATCTCTGATGATCCTGACCTCCCTGAAACCTGCCTGCCTCAGCATCTCCGCCACATTG
>USJM01000301.1 GCA_900555005.1 uncultured Lachnospiraceae bacterium
GAAGGTCTCCTGAAAGAACGAGGGCACCGGCCTTGAAACCAAACTGCCGCATGACATTGGCCATACCGGGATTCCCGGAACCAACCTCAAAGACATTTTTCCCAGTTTCTTTGCGAACCACCAGATCGGCTGTCAGAATCGTACCGAAAAGATAGCCGATCAGGAGACTGATCAGTTTTGCTGCCATATGGAACCTCCGGATTCATATTGAATAGTAGTCAGGGAACGGGAAGACCGGGTCATATGCTGCGGCGGTATCGCACTGGAGCCTTACTGCCGCAGAACCAGGACCCGGACGAAGAGCAGCGCTGCGATGGCAATGACGCTGACAGCAACCCACCTCAGAGTCTTTCCCGCTGCATTGGGAGCCGCCCCGGCGAATCAGGCAGATTGGCCTGTGTCTTCAGAAGTTCCTGCGCTTTCGGGGCATCCTCCTCGGGAACCAGGATTTCTATGCCAACCGGGCTGCCGATTGCGTACAGATCCCGGATCCCGCTGCCCTTTTCTGCATGGATTCCCGACTTCTCAAGCAAACTGATCCAGGTGTCGGCATCCTGCTGCGTTGGCGCATATGCCAGGTGTACCTTTTTCATATCTGATCTGATCTGATCCATCATTGCCATGATTCTGTACCTCTTTTAAACCTGCTGTACTTGCCTTATCCTGTCCGGCTCTGTCGAATCTGCTTATTCGGGTACATTATACCTGAGCGCGGTGGAGGGGGCAACTGCAGCCCCGGGCGTCTGCAGCCGTTCAGTCATCTGCTCAGGCATCTGTAGAGATGCGGGAAAACAGGAAGCCTCCCGGATGATTGACAAAAGAGAGACATTGTCGCTTGCCACGGAAAAGACGCAGGATGTACACTTCAAGGCAGTATCAGTCACTATGCAGGTTCTGATATGGAGACTGCAGCGTGAATATGCAATGCAAAGATATGGGAGGATATAGAAGTGGCTTACAATCCAGATTCATTTGCGCACAAGGCAGAGCGTAAGGGTGTCGAGCTTCTTGTAGATGCTGCGATCAAGCATACGAACAAGGACAGACAGAAGGCGATGATGCAGTTCATCGATCTTGCCCAGAAGTTCATCGGGGACACCTGGGATCCGGCGGCTTATGACAGAATGCGCGATGCCATCGCGACCACCGACACAAAGTGGTACAAGTATATCAGCGGTCTGTTCGATGATATTTCACCGAAGCAGATGAAGGCGCTGGCGCTCAATGTCGGCTATGAGGCAGGTATCCGTGGTTATAAGCAGACCCGCCAGATGGCAGAGAAGTACAACTGCAATGTACCGTGGGTCATCCTGATGGACCCGACTTCCGCATGTAATCTCCGCTGCACCGGCTGCTGGGCAGCAGAATATGGTCATACGCTTGCGCTGACATATGAGGAGCTTGAGAGCATCGTAAAGCAGGGACGTGAGCTGGGCATCCATGCTTATGTCATGACCGGCGGGGAGCCGATGATGCGCAAGAAGGACATTATCCGTCTTGCGGAGGAATTCCAGGACTGCTATTTCCTGTTCTACACAAACGGAACACTGATCGATGAGGAGTTCTGCAAGGAGATGGTTCGTGTCGGCAATGTCAGCCCCAACATCTCCATCGAGGGCTTCGAGGAGGCGAACGACAGCCGCCGCGGCAAGGGAACCTTCGACAAGATCATGCATGCGATGGACCTGATGAAGGAGTACAAGTGCCTGTTCGGGGCATCCATCTGCTACACATCCGTCAACTACAAGGTCGTCACCAGCGACGAGTTCCTGGACATGCTGATCGAGAAGGGCTGCAAGATGCTCTGGTACTTCCATTACATGCCGGTCGGATGCGGAGCAAGCACGGATCTTCTCCTGACACCGGAAGAGCGCGAGTACATGATTCAGAGAGTCCGCTGGATCCGCGGTTACCATACCGGAAAGCCGATCATGGCAATCGATTTCCAGAATGACGGTGAATATATCCATGGCTGCATCGCAGGCGGAAAGTATTACCTGCACATTAACCCGAACGGGGATGTGGAGCCGTGTGTCTTCATCCACTACTCTTCTGCAAACATCAAGAATCAGACGCTGCTTGAGGCGCTTCAGCAGCCGCTGTTCATGGAGTACAGGAAGAATCAGCCGTTCAACCACAACTATCTGCAGCCGTGTCCGATGCTTGAGAATCCGGAGAAGCTGCGTGCGATGGTCAAGGCCAGCGGCGCAAAGTCCACCGATATGGAGGCACCGGAGGATGTCGATGCGCTCTGCGACAAGTGCGAGGACTATGCAAAGAAGTGGGCGCCTGTTGCCGAGAAGCAGTGGGAGGAGAAGCACTTCACCAGAAGCGACGGCAAGGAAGAGGGTTCCATGCAGGCTGTGAAGTAAGAAGTAAGCTGTGAAGGGACAAGATTCCTGAAGGGATCAGACAGAAAAGCGCTCCCCCCGCTCTTGACACCCGCCACGCGCGAGAAT
>USJM01000302.1 GCA_900555005.1 uncultured Lachnospiraceae bacterium
TCATTGTTTCGCGGACCGTCCGGACTCCCGGGAAGCTGCGCCCCGGACGCCTTGAGAAGGTGAAACTGATCGTCAAGTACGTGGAAGACCATTTTTCAGAACCGATCAGCATCCATGACATGGCTGAGCTGTCCGGGTACAGCGAATCCCATTTCATGAAGTTTTTCCGGGACACGATGGGCATGAGCTTTGTCTCCTGGCTGGAGCGCTACCGCCTTTCAATGGCCGCCCGCATGCTGACGCTCACCGACGACCCCATCCTGCTCGTCAGCACAAACGCCGGCTATCCGAACCTCTCTTACTTCAACCGCTCCTTCAAGGCACGATACGGTATGACTCCCAGCAGCTACCGGCGGCAGTCCGCCGCATCACACTGACCGCGCCGCCGCATCAAAAAACCGGGCGCGCATCCGCTCCCGGTTTGTCCTGTCCTCAGGTCATCAGCTGGCTGTATACACCCTCCGGCTGATCCCCCTGTCACGGGCGACGGCCTTCATCGCCTCTTTTCTGTCCATGCCCTGGCTGACATACTTCTGAAAATGCTCTTCCACCGTCATGCTCTGGGCAACGGTGTCCTGTTTCTCGCGCTTCAGCTCACTTCTGCTTCTTCCTTCGATCACCAGAACATACTCGCCTCTCGGCTCTTTTTCTCCGTACGCCCTGAGCGCCTCTCCGATCGTCGTCTCCTCGATCGTCTCATGCTTCTTGGTCAGCTCTCTTGCCAGCGTGATGTGCCGGTCTCCCAGCGCACCGAGCAGCTCCCCGAGCGTCCGGACAAGCCGGTGCGGTGCCTCGTACAGCACGATGGTTCTCGTCTCCGTCTTCAGCTCCTCCAGGATCTCTGCCCGTTCTTTTTTATCCATCGGCAGAAAAGCTTCAAAGCAGAACCGTCTCGTCGGTTTGCCGGAGCAGACAAGCGCATTCACCGCCGCACAGGCTCCCGGGACAGGAGAAACAGTAATCCCATTCTGAAGTGCCATGCGGACCAGATCTTCCCCGGGATCGGAAATTCCCGGCGTTCCTGCTCTGTCACGACAGCAACATTCTCCCCCTCAAGCAGACGGTCGATCAGGGCATGCGCCTTGCTGAGTCTGTTGTATTCATGATAGCTCGTCATCGGGGTATGGATGTCAAAATGATTCAGCAGCCTGATGCTTCCTCGCGTATCCTCCGCGGCAATCAGATCCGCCTCTCTCAGTGTTCGGACCGCCCGCGGTGTCATATCTTCCAGGTTTCCGATCGGCGTCGCGACCAGATACAGTATTCCCGCCATCTTTCCCTCGCTTTAACGTACACTGTTGTCCGGCAGGCCATTCGTGCTCTCCCTGTCAGGGCCGGATTTCATGCCGTCATCCGTACAGCGCCCGCACCTCGTCTGTGTAGACACCCGGCCGCTCATAGATGACCAGCGGCCTTTCCACTGCCAGCCTCGGTCTTCCGCCCCTGACGGCCTCGACGAGCACCATATTGGGCTCACGCCCCTGCATTGGGTGAACCAGCCTCATCCGCTTCGGCTCCAGGCCATACGCATTCAGATTTCGGAAGATATCTGCAAGACGGAACGGACGGTGCACCATGCACAGCCGTCCCTGCGGCCTCAGCGCATAGGCCGCCGCCGCACAGACATCCTCCAGACTGCACAGGATCTCGTGCCGTGCAGCCGTCAGTGCCTCATTTTCCCCTGTCAGACCATGCCCGCCGATCATATACGGCGGGGGGACCGGGACCGGAACGAAGCCCGTTTCATAGGCGGCGGGTTGACCGTGACCAGATCGAAGGACGCCGGCTTTACCAACTCCCGGATCCTGCAAAGGTCTCCTTCCAGAAAATGAACGCGGCCTGTCTGTCCGTTTCCTGCTGCGCTTCGTGCCGCCATATCGACGCACGTCGAATTGATTTCAATTCCGGAAAAGACCGGATATGGAACGTCTGTCTCCTCTCTGTGCCGGTCCTGCCATCTTGCATCCATCAGAATCGGGATAATTCCGTTGCCGCTGCACAGATCAAGAACCCGGCTGCCAGGCCGGACAGACTGTTCTGCAAAAGCTGCCAGGAGCACGGCATCCATCCCGAAGCAGAACAGAGAGGGCTCTGGATCAGCCTTGCCCCGTCCCGCTGCAGGTCATCCAGCCGTTCCCCCGGATGCAGGCCGACTCCAGCCGCCGCGGAACCCAGCCGCGCTGCCTCTTTCAGAAAGCCCCGGCTCATGCAGCCGTTTTTCCCCGACATTCTGTGTCTGAGACGTTCGCGTCTCCGGCTGCTTCCGGTCACCTTGTTCCGTTTCCACTATCTTCTCCCGTAGATCGCCATCTCACTCGATCTCTTTTGCGGCGCTCCGCCCTCCGCTGCCATCAGATTTTCTCCGCCTGCATCCGGCGCTCCGCCCGGGCTGCCAGGTTTTTCCGCACTGCGGTCTGATTCCGGCTGGCGCTCTCGG
>USJM01000303.1 GCA_900555005.1 uncultured Lachnospiraceae bacterium
GCGGTTGTGAATCGGGCCAGGGAGCTGGAACCGGACAAGACGTCAAGACAATGGCGGCGGAGGGTCTGGAAAACTGTAAAAAGATGGTCATGATGGCAAAAACCGGCAAGCTGAACGGGTACCTGCTGGAGGGGATGGCCTGTCCGGGCGGCTGCATTGCCGGAGCAGGAACCATCCAGCCGGTTGCAAAGTCAAAGGCATCGCTGGCGAAGGCTGTGAAGGAAGCACCATTTGCCCGCTGCTCAGGCACATCGCTTAAGGAAGCCGGGAAAGCTGCCGCACTGGACAACTGAAGGGCGGACGGATGCCGGAAGGATGTCTGCCGAGGTTTTGAACTGAATATCGTACTTGTGCCGCCAGTTGCAGAAGCCTATAATAAAAAAAGGTGTGCGCATCGCAGATTCACTGCGGCCACAATGTGCGTGAAATCGCGGACATCCAGTAAAGCTGTGTATACAGGAAAGGAGCTTTTGTTATGGGATTCATGGATGAAATCAAGGCGAAGGCGAGAGCAGACAGAAAGAGAATTGTTCTGCCGGAGACCGAGGATGAGAGAACATACCGTGCCGCTGCCAAGGCAATCGAGGAGGATATCGCGGATATCATCCTGATCGGGAAAGCAGATGTCGTTGCAGCGAAGGAGAAGGAGTACGGTGTAGACCTTTCCAAGGCAACCGTGATTGATCCGGAGAAGAGCGATAAGCTTCAGAGCTACATCGACAAGCTGGTCGAGCTCAGAAAGAAGAAGGGAATGACTCCTGAGCAGGCAAAGGACACGCTCCTGAACCAGTATATCTACTTTGGCGTCATGATGGTAAAGATGGGCGATGCAGACGGTCTTGTCTCCGGTGCATGCCACTCGACAGCCAATACACTCCGCCCGTCTCTTCAGATTCTGAAGACTGCTCCGGGTACGAAGCTTGTCTCCGCATTCTTCCTGATGAATGTCCCGAACTGTGAGTACGGTGATAATGGAACCTTTGCGTTTGCAGACTGCGGACTGAACCAGAATCCGACAGCGGAGGAGCTGGCGGCGATCGCAGGCTCCACGGCAAAGTCCTTCAAGGCACTGACCGGCCATGAGCCGCGCGTTGCGATGCTGTCCTACTCAACGATGGGTTCCGCAAAGCACGACGATGTCACAAAGGTTCAGGAAGCGACAAGAATCGCGAAGGAAGAGTATCCGGACATCGCGCTTGACGGAGAGATGCAGCTGGATGCGGCCATTGTTCCGTCTGTCGGAGAGTTCAAGGCACCGGGCAGCAAGGTGGCCGGCCATGCGAATGTCCTGATCTTCCCGAATCTGGATGCCGGGAACATTGGCTACAAGCTTGTCCAGAGACTGGCGAAGGCAGAGGCATACGGTCCGATGACACAGGGAATCGCGGCACCGGTCAACGATCCGTCCAGAGGCTGCAGCTGGGAGGATATCGTCGGCGTCATTGCGATCACCGCTGTTCAGGCACAGATGCAGGGCTGAGAGAGGAGAAGACCGATGAAAGTACTGATTATCAACTGCGGAAGCTCTTCTCTGAAGTATCAGATTATTGATTCTGAGAGCGAGCAGGTAGAAGCAAAGGGAATCTGCGAGAGAATCGGACTGGACGGAAGACTGACTTATCAGCCGGCCGGCGGCGAGAAGGAAGTCACCGATGCTCCGATGCCGACGCACAACGAAGCGATTACCCTCGTGCTGAAGGCGCTTGTGAATCCGAAGACAGGCGTTCTGAAGAGCCTGGACGAGATTCAGGCGATTGGTCACCGCGTCCTGCATGGCGGCGCAAAGCTGACGGAGTCCCGCGTTGTGGACGATGATGTCATTGCAGCCATTGACGAGGCTTCTGACCTCGGGCCGCTCCACAACCCGGCAAACCTGATCGGAATCCGTGCCTGCCAGAAGTGATGCCGGGCAAGCCGAATGTTGCGGTCTTCGATACCTCCTTCGGCATGACGCTTCCGGAATATGCATATCGCTATGCAATCCCGACGAAGTATTATAACAAGTACAAGATCCGCCGCTACGGCTTCCATGGAACCTCTCACAGCTTTGTTTCGAAGGAGACGATCAAGTTCCTGGGGCTTGATCCGGATAACTCGAAGGTCATTGTCTGCCATCTTGGCAACGGCGCTTCGATCACAGCTGTCAAAAACAGCAAGTGCGTCGATACATCCATGGGTCTGACACCGCTTGAAGGACTTGTCATGGGAACCCGCTCCGGCGACCTTGATCCTGCAATCCTGCAGTATATCTGCAATCATGAGAAGATTGACATCAACGAGATGCTGCGCATCCTCAACAAGGAGTCCGGCGTGATGGCGCTGTCAGACGGCCTGAGCTCCGACTTCCGTGACCTTGAGGAAGCGATGGACAACGGCAACAAGGCAGCAGGCCTTGCAATTGATGCGTTCTGCTATCGTGTCGCAAAGTATGTCG
>USJM01000304.1 GCA_900555005.1 uncultured Lachnospiraceae bacterium
AATCCAGTCCTCATCATATGGAGAGAACCCCGCCGCAAAAGCCTCCGGCACGTCCCCCGCAGAGGAAGCCCATCAGCAGAAGCAGAACCGCCAGCTCAGGCGTACCGAGCTCGGAAGACTTTACTACGTTGCCGAGATCTATTTCCAGCGGAATCTCTCCTCCTCGGAGATCAGCATGCTCGAATATTTTGTAAACGATCTGAACATGTCCGTCGACCTGGTCGAGTATCTGCTTGAATACTGCATCGGCAAGGGGCACATAAGCGTGCGGTACATGGAGACCGTTGCGCAGAACTGGGTTGCGAAGAACATCACAACCGTCCAGCAGGCAAAGGATGAGTCGCGGAGCTTCGGCGGGGACTACACCGTGATCCTGCGCGAGCTTGGGCTGACCCGGAAGCCGGCCCCCGCAGAGACGGCCCTGATGGATAAATGGCTGTCGGAATACGCATTTTCACTCGACCTCATCAAGGAAGCCTGCCGGAGGACGGTGCTCCAGGCCTCCTCTCCCAGCCTGGCTATACAGACAGCATCCTGACGCGCTGGCACAATGCTTCTGTCCGCTCACTGCAGGATGTTGCCAGGCTGGATGCCGACCATGAGGCTTCCAAATCCGATCAGAAGAGTGCGGAAAAGCCAAAAAGCGGGCAGAAGCGGACTGGACAGTCCAAAAGCCGGCTTCAGGCGGGCGGGCATTTCAGCAGCTACAGCCACGAGGACCTGGACTGGAACGCAATCGGGCTGCAGATCATGAAGAATCAGAAACAGGAGTCTTGAGAATAGTATGAGTCTCACCAGATCACAGTACGATGCTGTCATGCGTCTGTATGACAGAAGACAGATTGAAGACCACCGTGTCATGGAGGAGCGACGCCGCAGGGCTTATGCGGCAATCCCGGAGCTTGCATCGATCGATGCAGGCGTCGCGGATGCTGCCGTCAGGCGGCTGCGCGGACTCTTCGGGATGGCCCCGCAGGAACCCGCGGATGCCGGATCGCCGATTCAGGCAGGCCCTGCTTCCTCCCCGCCGGCGATGACGCCGGAGGCGCGCAAGCGGACGCTTCTTCGTACACACGGTTTTCCGGAAGACTATCTGGATCCGGTCTGGCAGTGCAGGGACTGCCACGACACCGGCTTTGTCGGGCAAAAGCAGTGCCACTGCTTCCGCCAGGCAGTTGTGAATCTTTTCTATACGCAGTCCGGTCTGGCGGATGTCCTTCAAAAGGAAAACTTTGATACATTTTCCCTGGACTGGTATCCGGATGACCTGATCAGCCCGGCAGCGGGCATGTCCTCTCGCCAGTTGATGGAGCATGTCCTGAGCGTGTGCCAGGATTTTGCCATGCGGTACGATTCGCAGCAGCGCCCCTACCTGCTTCTGTACGGCGAGTCCGGAAGGGGAAAAACCTTTCTCTCCCACTGCATCGCCAGGGAGCTGATAAACAGCGCCCACTCCGTGATGTACTACTCGGCGAAGGAGCTCTTCGACCGTCTGGCCGATCTCCGATTCCGCCCCGGCGCCGCTGACCGCCAGGGAGCGGCTGAATCCGTCTCCTCCTTTGATCCGGAGTACCTCCTGACAAGTGATCTTCTGATCATCGACGACCTCGGAACCGAACTGCCGAACGATTTCACCAAGAGTGAATTCTTCGGAATGCTGAACGGAAGGCTCAGCGCCGGGAAAGGCATCATCATATCGACGAACCTCTCCCCCCAGGAGCTGTCGGATATCTATTCGCCGCGCATCATGTCGCGGATTCTGGAGAATTTCCAGCTGCTGAACCTCTTCGGAAGAGATATCCGGATTCAGAAACGGATGCAGAGAACCTGTGACACACTTGACCATTTCCCCCTTCATGGTAAAATGTACGCGGCATGGGAACTGCACCATGATGAACTGCCGGCGAACTGTCCGGATGGCTGTCCCAGGGGGATGCCCGGACGGTCTCGTACTGCAGATGTGTGCAGCAGCGTGCCGGCGCTTTTGAAATACATATACAGGAGAATACTATGACTACAGCCGCAAAGCGAAATCGTGAATCTCTTCCGGTCGGCGACCTCGGAATCATTGCTCTGCAGTCGAGCAGAGAGCTCGGCAGCAAGGTGAACGATTACATTGTAGAATGGAGGTCCGAGCGGGATCACCGGCACAAGGCCCTCCCGCAGCTTGAAGGATATGCCCGGGACAACTACCTGATCCGCACGGAGAACCCAAGATTCGGAAGCGGGGAAGGCAAGGGGATCATCTACGACTCCATCCGCGGTGAAGATCTGTATATTCTGATCGACGTCTGCAATTACAGTCTCACCTACAAGATGCGCGGCAAAACGAACCATATGTCTCCAGACGATCATTTTCTGGATCTGGAACGGATGATTTCCGCCATCGGCGGCAAGGCAGACGGATCAATATCATCATGCCGTACCTGTATG
>USJM01000305.1 GCA_900555005.1 uncultured Lachnospiraceae bacterium
CGGGGAAGCAGACAAGATTCAGTGCCGTTTTGACCTCACCGCCCATGGCGTAGACATCGCTCAGGGCATTTGTGGCAGCGATCTGCCCAAAGGTGTATGGGTCATCCACCATCGGCGGGAAGAAGTCGAGCGTCTGGACGATCGCCCGGTCCCCGCTCACGCGGTAGACCGCTGCATCGTCATTGTATCGAAGCCGACCAGAAGGTCCGGATCCTTCTTCTGAGCCGGCAGACGGCTCAGCACCCGGTCCAGGATGTCCGGCCCGAGCTTCGCTGTGCAGCCGCCGCCCTTACAGAATTCAATTTGTTCCATGCTGGCCCTCCAGGTACTGTTTTCCGCCCTGCCCTTATCCCCGGGTTTCATATTCATGGGCAGACAACAGTTTCTCACTATTCAGCACGTTTCAGCACGGCTTCACGACCCTGTACGGTCCGGTCAGTGCTTCGGTGATCTCGTACATATTGGTCACGCCGCCGACCTTCAGCTTGTCCTCCAGATTCTGGAACTTCAGGCAGGTGCCGCAGGTCGTGATTTCCGCGCCGGACTTCTCCAGCTCCCTCAGATCGTCCAGCGACTCGGAGCCCTCACAGGTCAGCCGTGCGCCGCCATTGTAGAAGATGATCTTCTTCGGCACATCCTCCTTCTTCGACAGAGCGAAGAGGAAGCCCTTGAGCAGGATCTTTCCGAGTTCCTTCTCCGGCTCTCCCATGCTGTCTGAGGAAATGACGACGATATAGCCCTCCGGCGCTGCTGCCGGGATGCCGCAGGCCTGATAGTCCTGCTCATTGAATGTGGCGGCTCCCCTGTTCTGAAGCTCTTTTGCCGCCTCGGTGACGGTCAGACGGACCCTGTATTCCGTGTCCGAAACCTTCTCCATCTCATAGGCGTACTGTCTCTGGTCTGCAAATTTCTTCAGATTCTGGGCAGAAATCTCGTTGTCGACAACGGTCTCTACAACCTCTCCGACGCCCAGCGGCTCCACCGCCTTCTTCGTGTCTACGATCGGAATCGGGCACTGCTTTCCTCTCTCATCCAGTGAAATCATACTAAAGCCTCCCTTTCTTTTACAGGTTTATTTTTTCGATTCTATCCACTCTATCCATGCAGGCTGACCGCAAGCCCACAGGCCTGTTCGCAGGCCCATCGCTCCTGATTCTGCCAGCCGTTCAACTTGTTGACAGGCCTTCACAGCTGATTCGCCGTCACAGCGGAGTTGGCGTACACCGCCGCCGCGACCGGAAGCGCTGTGTCATTGGCATGGAATCTGGGGTTATGCCAGGCGTACAGCGGCTCCCCTTCTGTCCCCGATCCGACCCAGTAGAGATAGGACGGAATCCTGTCCATGATGATCGCGAAGTCCTCGCTCGCGAGGGTCGGAACCGCCGTCACACAGTTCTCCTCCCCGACAACGGCCGCAGCCGCCTTGTGCGCGATCTTTGTCATCTCCGATGTATTGAATGCAACCGGGAGCACTTCCTTATATTCGATATCCGCCGTACACTGGTAGGCTTTCGCCGTGTCCATCACGATCTCCTCGAGGCGTTGGATCTGCATCTCCTTCGTCTTCTGGCTCAGCGCCCGTACGCAGCCGGTCATCTTCACGTCCTCGACGATCAGGTTTTCAACACTCCCGCCGTGGATGGAACCGATCGTCAGGATCGCATTCTCCATCGGATCGACGTTCCTGCTGACGATGGTCTGGAGCGACTGAATGATCGCCGCGGCGCAGACGATCGGATCAATGCACAGGTGCGGCATCGCACCGTGCCCGCCCTTGCCGTGGACAGTAATGACGAAGTTTGACTTCGCGCTCATCAGTCCGCCGGACTGAATCACGACCTGCCCTGCCGGGACCTCCGGGCGATTGTGCATACCGAAGAAATACTTCGGAGAAATGATCGAGAAAAGCCCTGCGTCGATCATTTCCTGGCAGCCATTCGTTGTTTCCTCTGCTTCCTGGAACAGAAAGTCGACGGTTCCCGGCACCTCTTCGCGGTTTCTTGACAGAATCATCGCAGCGCCGAGAAGCGACGCGGTGTGAAAGTCGTGTCCGCAGGCGTGCATCTTACCCTCGCATCTGGATTTGTACGGACTCTCAACCTGCTCGGTCTGCGGAAGGGCATCGATGTCCGCCCGAAGGCCGGTCTCCCCGCCGCTCTTTCCGCCCCGCAGCGTGCCACGACGCCAGTCTTCACGACCGAGGTATCGGGCAGCTCAAGAATCTCGATACCCGGCAGCCCTGACAGCACCTCGCGGATCTTTTCGGTTGTCCTGTACTCTTCATGAGAAAGCTCCGGATGCATATGCAGGTCTCTTTTGATCGCGAGCACCCGTCCGGCTTCCTTCTCTGTCAGATGCAAATCCATCTTCTGCCACACTCCTCTTTTTCTTATTCTCAGAAGAACTCCGGCAGTCCGCGCTTCAGGTACTGT
>USJM01000306.1 GCA_900555005.1 uncultured Lachnospiraceae bacterium
GCACACTGGCCGGGACCCGCTTTTTTATGGATGTCTGATTTCTGATGCATTCCTTACCCGGGATTCAGGCGCCGGACACGCTACCCTGAAATTCCCTGACTCAGAATCCGTATTTTGAGAGAATCTCGTTCGCTTTATCATAGTCATCACAGACAACCAGGACGGTGTAGCTTCCGGTTGACTTGATGATGGCCTTCTTCAGTTTGTCGCTTTCCTCTGCCTTGTAGGTAGCGTAAAGATCAGACTGCTTCTGAACTCGGGACTGGAAGAGCTGCTCCACATCATTGGTGGTCGCATCGTCCCGGCACTTGACAACACAGATCTCATCGGCGGTGGAGCCGGAACTCATGTAAGCCTTGCTCTCCGTGACCTGACCGTCCTTGAAGAAATAGATGCTGGAAGCATATCGGAGTTGGTCTCCGTCAGCGTGTCGTTCTTGATGGTGTCCTTGTTCAGCTCATCTGCGAGCGCCGAGACATCGATGGAAGAAGCCTCCTTCGAGGAACCCCCGCCGCAGGCAGTCAGGAGAAGTGCCGCACAGACTGCAGCGAGCACAACAGCAGTGATTTTACGAAATCTCTTCATATGATAACCCCTTATTGTTTGATTGTTATTACCCGGAAACTTTGTTTGCCTACGGAATCTTAGCAGATTGAAACAGCCATTGCAAGGCTGCTCAGCCACAACTTGGCAACATTCCGGATCCGATTATCCACGTGAGAGCGTATGCTGCGGCTGGTGTTCGTCAGCCGGCACTGACACTCCCCGCGTCGCTGGATCCCGTGGAAGCGGCCGACGCATCGGATGAAGCTGCAGCTTCCCCGGTCTGGGAAGCGGAGGCATCTGTCTGGGCTGCAGCGTTCTCTGTCTCGGAGCCGGAAGCGGCACTGTCTCCGCCGTTGGCAGAGAAGACCTGACTCCAGTCTGAGTCGCTGATATAGTGGGACTTCAGGTAGGTGAGCATCTGAGCACAGTATTCCGGCTCAAGGTGAATCCCATCCGCGGAAGCGCCGGAGATGAGTTCATGATTCCCGTCCGAAAAGATCTCATTCAGGTTGAGATAGTAGCTGTACCACAGATCCTCGCAGGTAGACAGAATATACTGGTTGATCGTCTGTACATTCTGGTTATTGTCATACTCAAAGCCCTTCGCAATCTTGGACTCCTCCACATAGATGACCGAGCAGATATAGATGATGGCATCCGGCTGAAGCGCATGGAACTGTCTGATGGCTTTCTCAAAGGTCGGCTGGAACTGGTCCCATGGATAGAAGCCGAGGTCATTGGTGCCAAGCATCAGGTAGATCTTCTTATACTGCCGGCCGCTCAGCCCCTGGTAGACCGATATATTGCCGTCCGCCGTCGATATGATCTGCTTGTCCATGTCGTTGATCGAGAGTCCGACTCCGGTCAGGAAGGTCCCCTGTGTGATACCGGAAGCGTTCCGGAAGCCTTCCATTCTTGAGTCGCCGATGAAGACGGCGTCTGAAAAATAGGAGTCATCGACCGAATCGCTCTGGGCAGGGACAACAGCGGGGCTGTCGATGGCCTCGCCGGAACTGGAGGCATCGGTCTGCTGCGTACTGTCTGTACTGGCGGGATCATTCTGTGCCGCTGCCCTATCAGAAAAAGAGGCTGTAGCGAGCCCCGCCAGTCCCTGGTCCGGGTTGCTGCTGGATGAAGCCGCCCCGCCGATGGGGTGGATGCGGTTTTATCCTGATTCTGTGAAGAGTCAGAAGTGGTCTTTCCCTGCGTGGCAGTGACACTGGAAGAAGAGGGGCTGACCCGGTGCGTGAGGAGCGTATGGATGATCCTGCCTTCAAAGACAGCAATGAAAACGAATACAAGAACCAGCAGACGCGGAATCATCGTCCGGCCGGAGTTGCTTTTCCGCCTTCTGCGGACGGTGGAGCTTGTCTTGGTAGTTGTTTGAGAGGATGGCATAGTTTTTTTCACCGATTCTTGGAGATTTCTGGACGATTCTGGTCGTTTGTTCGCTGCAGGGTTTGAAATCTTGAACAGCGTATTTTTATATTATATAATAATCGGGTTTAAAGTAAAGCATGGCAACTTACAGTTTTCAGGCGGGTATCTAGAATGGTTTTCAGCAGTCTGCTGTTTCTTTTCCGGTTTTTACCGGTGGTTCTTCTGATATATTATGTTGTTCCGGCAAAACTCCGGAATCTGGTCCTTCTCCTTGTCAGTCTTGTTTTCTATGCATGGGGGGAGCCAGTTTACGTCTTTCTGATGATCGTGTCGATACTGGTCTCCTATACGGGAGGCATTCTGGTCGATCATTTCCGCAGGGCCGGAGAGGACAGAAAGGCAAAGATTGCCCTGACGGCTGCGGTGGCGGCTGGTCTTGGACTTCTGGCTTACTTCAAGTATGCGGATTTTTTTCTGAGGC
>USJM01000307.1 GCA_900555005.1 uncultured Lachnospiraceae bacterium
ACCAGAAGCGCAGAGATCGGCAGAGCCAGCCGTTCCCGTTTTCCCAGCCCATGGACCCGCCTGGTCTGATCGAAGAGCTTCAGACTCAGGCTCTCGACAACCCGGATATGGTCAGAGTTCGACTTGTACCGTTTGGCGATCGACCGCGACGCAGCGATGATATCCTCGTCAAATGAATGCGGGGCCTTCAGCACTCCGTTTTCCGCGGCAAAATCGTACGCCAGACCATCCCCGATCGAGACGTACGGCAGCCAGACAGATTTGGAATCGAAGCGATCGAGCAGTGCGCGGCAGATGACAAGGGAGGTCGTGGCATAGATGGCCGTCTCCATCGAAACACCGATCCGCGCCACAATCTCATCTGCGTTCAGTCCGACAACCTTCTGATACAGTTCCATGAAGGTTTCCCTGGAAATCACGGAGCTTTTCTGTTTTTCGGCAACCGGGCGGAAAATCTCCTGCAGCTCCCGGTTCGTTGCGATCAGCGTCGTGATCTGCCGATCCTTCTGGTAAAGCTTCCCGAATCCGTCCAGCTCATGCTGCATCAGCTCCATCACCAGCCGTTCATAGTGCGCATTGCTCTGAGCAAGCGGATAGAACTGTTCCCTGGTCGAAACCTTTCCAACCTTGATGTTCTGGGTCGTGATCAGCTTATCGTGGTCGAAGACTAAATCTGGAGGGAGTTGCCGCCGATGTCTACAATCGCCGTCCCCGTCTGAATAATTTCCTCGAAGGAGTCCGTGTCAAGCGCGATAGACTTGTAGTCGAGAAACCGCTGCTCGGAATTGGATAAGATCGTCAGTTTCAGCCCCGTCTGCTTCTCGATGTAGTCCTTCGTGATGAGCGCCGTCTTCAGCTCACGGATCGCCGATGTCGCCACCATCCGGTAGCTGTCCACATGGTAGCCGTCCATCGTCTTTTTAAATGCCTTCAGCGTGCGGACCAGAAACTCTACCTTCTGCGTGGAAAGCGTTCGCGTGCATAGGCATCCGAACCCAGGTCAATCCGCCTGCTCTGGCAGGACAGCTGTGCCATCCCTCTCCGTGGCGAAAGCTGGAAAAGCTTCATTTCCGTTTCTGTCGATCCGATGAGAATCGACGCAAATAACTTGACTGCCATTCTCTCTGTCCTCACGATTGATTCAACTACAGGAAATCTGTTCCCCGACGGGCTTCTCCTGAATTCCGTCTCCCTCCGGAACCAGACATCCATCCAGGGGCCCGCAGCTGCTTATGTCTCTGCAGACAGCAGGTAATCGATGAACTGCTGCGCGCAGCGTCCCGAACGTCCGCCGTGCGACAGCTCCCAGCTTCCTGCCTTCCGCAGCAGCTCATCCTGCGGCATGTCGATGCCTGCCCTGCGCGCCAGCCCCAGCACAATCCCGTCATACTCTGTCTTGACCGGTGCGCCGAAGTAGATCGTCACACCAAAACGCAGCGAGAGCGACAGCTTCTCCTGGACAGTGTCCGAGGTGTGCATATCCTGACGGATATCGCCCTCCTTGTCTCCGTAGGTTTCCCGCACCAGATGCCGTCTGTTGCTCGTCGCGTAGATCAGGACATTGTCAGGCCGCTTTTCCATGCCGCCCTCGATCACCGCCTTGAGATACTTGTAGTCTGTCTCATTTTCCTCAAAGGAAAGGTCATCCATATAGATGATGAAGCGGTAATTCCGGTTCTTGATCTGTGCGATGATATCGACCAGATCCCTGAACTGATGGCGGTAAACCTCGATGATCCGCAGTCCCCTGTCGTAGTATTCGTTCAGAATCGCACGGATCGAGGAAGACTTTCCGGTCCCTGCGTCCCCGAACAGCAGGCAGTTGTTCGCCTGCCGCCCGTCGAGAAAAGCCTCCGTGTTCTCCCTGAGCTTCTTCTTCTGAATCTCGTACCCCACCAGGTCATCGAGCCGGATGTGGGCGATGTTCGTGATCGGAACAATCTGGCACTGTGTCTCCCCCTCGCGGTGGATCACACGGAATGCCTTGTGAAGTCCGAACTTGCCGCATCCGAAGTCATGGTAGAAGGAATCGAGGTCGGCCTTGAATTCCTCCGGGGTCTCCGCTGCCGAAAGCCGCCCGGACAGCGTCTGGATCCGGTCCCGCACCCTCCTGCTGTACAGTCTCCGGTCATCGTCCGTCTGGACATAGTCCCGGATCAGGCTGTACAGAGAGACGCCAAGCCTCTCCTCGATGTCACTGAAATCATAGCGGAGTACTCCATCAGGATGCGGACATCATGCAGCGCCGCCTGATTGATGCCGCCGTCCACTGCTCCCCTGATCTCACAGGCTCTTGAATAGGCATTCTCGTTGTAGACCAGAATCCCTGTCAGACAGGCCTGCCAGAGATTGCCTGAAAATCCCCGTTTTTCCGATGTCTCCAGGATATAG
>USJM01000308.1 GCA_900555005.1 uncultured Lachnospiraceae bacterium
TCGGGCTTGCCGCGTCGCTCCCCCACAAGGCCCGTGGTTCGCAGGCGACGACAACAGAAATGAGCGCGGAGCGATGCGAAGCAGAGCGGGAGCGCGAATTTCTGAAGCGGAGCGGAAGCTGCGAAGCAGCGCCGCACCGCGGGGGACTTATACACGGAAGACTGCGAATTTCTGAAGCGGAGCGGAAGCCTTTACCACAGAAATCCGGATGGATATCCACACAAGAGGAGGAAAACATGAAGAGAACAGCAATGATGGCAGCCATGCTTGCAGCAGCGATGACGGTAAGCTTCACCGGTGCAGTGTATGCAGGGGAGACAGAGACTTCAACAGAGGCAGCAACAGAGGCAGACGGCGCAGGAGAAGGAACCGAGAACATCCCGGGGTATGGCGGATTCAGTGCTGAGGATGTCAAGAATGCTTCCAATGTACAGCCGAAGATCCCGGAGGGAGCAACCGTCCTGAAGCTTGGAACGACGGTCAACGAGAATGACTCCTTCCAGATCGCAGCTGTTAAGTTTGCGCAGCTGATCCAGGACAAGACCAATGGGAAGTACGCAATCGAGATCCATCCGAATGGAGACCTCGGCGGAGAGAGAGACATGCTGGAGTCCATGCAGATGGATACACTCGACATGGGCATCGTTACCTCCGGCCCGTTCGTCAATTTCTCCCAGGATATGGGCGTTCTGGATATGCCGTTCCTGTTCGCGGATAACGCGCAGGCGTATGCAGTCTTTGACGGCAAGGTTGGCCGTGAGCTGCTCGACACGCTGGAGAGCTCCAACCTGAAAGGCCTTGCTTATGCAGAGAGAGGATTCCGCAACCTGACCAACAGCAAGAGGGCAGTACATTCGGCAGATGATGTCAAGGGCCTGAAGATCCGTGTCATGGAAAATGATGTCTACACGGCTGCATTTAAGGCACTTGGAGCGGATGCGGTTCCGATGAACTGGAACGACACACTGACGGCTCTTCAGCAGGGAACGGTAGATGGTGAGGAGAACCCGATCAACGTCATCAACTCCTACAAGCTCTGGGAGTCCCAGAAGTATGCGACGCTTGACCGCCATTCTTATTCTTCCGCAATTATCACGATGAGCCTTGACAAGTTCAACGAACTGGATGCGGATACTCAGAAGATCTTCCTCGATTCCGCGCAGGAAGCTGCTGAGTTCGAGAGAGCATGGACAGCGGCAGAGGAGAAGGATCAGCTCCAGGCAATGAAGGACAACGGCATGGAGGTTGACGAGAATCCGGATATGGATTCCTTCAAGAAGGCTGTTCAGCCGGTGTATGACCAGTATTCTCAGTATGCGGACTATGTCCAGAAGATCAACGATGTGATCAAAGACGTCCAGTAACGTTTCACTTGGGAGGAATTCAGGAATGGGATTTGTTCGGGGAGTCCACAAGCTGAGTGATGTACTGGATAAGATCATGGAAGCGGTGATTGTCTTCATGCTGCTGGCAATGGTGGCAGTCACCGGTGCCCAGGTCGTCTGCCGTATCGCGAACCATGCATTGAGCTGGAGCGAGGAACTGACAAGGTACCTCCTGATCTGGAGCTCTATGTTCGGCGCCGGATGCGTGTATAAGCACAGCGGCCACATATCGATCGAGGTGCTTCAGAACGCAATGCCAGGACCGGTTCAGAAGGGGATGAAGATCGCGGTTCAGATACTTTGCATGGTACTGTTTGCGATGATTGTTTTCTATGGTATCCAGTATTATCAGAGGCAGGGCGGACAGGTATCTGCAGCGATGAAAGTGCCGATGCGGTTTGTTTATCTGGCGATCCCGGTCGGCTGCGGAACGATGTTCATTCATGCGCTGGATGCGCTGCTCGGTCTGCTGACCGGAAGGGATGAGGCTGCGGCCGGGCAGGATGCCCAGCCGGATGATGAGAAGAAGGAGGTGCAGGAATAATGGCTACGCTGCTTTTTATTACATTTGCAGTCCTGCTGCTCCTCGGAATGCCGGTTGCGTTCTCCATCGCGCTGTCAGCCCTCACCGTCCTGTTTGCAGGCGGCGTGAAGCCGCTGATGGTGGTGCAGAGAATGTTCACCGCGCAGGACTCGTTTTCCCTGATCGCAGTCCCGTTCTTTATCCTGGCGGGCGACCTGATGAGCAAGGGAACCGTCTCGAAGGTGCTGGTTGAATTTGCCGAGTCGCTTGTCGGATGGATCAAGGGCGGGCTTACAATTGTCGCCGTTCTGGCTGGCATGTTCTTCGCCGCGATTTCCGGATCCGGCGCTGCAACAACGGCAGCAGTCGGCGCGACGCTGATTCCGGAAATGGGGAAGCGTGGCTACCGCGTTGACAAATCGGCGGCGCTGATAGCCTCGGCCGGAACAATCGGTGTTGTCATTCCACCGTCGGTGCCG
>USJM01000309.1 GCA_900555005.1 uncultured Lachnospiraceae bacterium
CGCGGCCTCGTCGAACACGACCGACTGCTTCGACTCAAAGACCTCGTCTGTGACCTCCATTGCATCGAGTCCGAACTTGTCGTGGATCTGCCTCCCGATCCCGGTGTTCAGATCGTGGAATGCCGGCAGGCAGTGCATGAAGACGGCCTCCGGCTTTGCATTCGCCATGGCCTTCGCGTTCACCTGGTACGGAAGAAGGGCGTTGATTCTCTCCTCCCAGACACTGTCCGGCTCGCCCATGGAGACCCATACATCGGTGTAGATGACATCCGCCCCGCTCGTTCCTTCCCGGACGTCCTCCGTCAGCGTGATTGTGCTCACGCTTGCCTTTGCGTACGCCTGGCACTCCTCGACCAGCTGCGGGTTCGGGAAGTATTCCTTTCTTGTGCACGCCGTGAAATCCAGTCCCAGCTTACTGCACGCAACCATCAGGGAGTTGCCCATGTTGTAACGGGCATCGCCCATGTACGTCAGCTTCAGTCCCTTCAGTTTTCCGAAATGCTCGCGGATTGTCAGCATGTCCGCCAGCATCTGAGTCGGGTGATATTCATTCGTCAGGCCATTCCAGACCGGGACGCCGGCATCCTTCGCAAGCTCCTCCACGATGTTCTGTCCAAAGCCCCTGTACTCAATTCCGTCGTACATGCGCCCCAGGACTCTCGCGGTGTCCGCGATGGATTCCTTCTTCCCGACTGGGAGCCTGTCGGATCCAGGTAGGTGACATGCATGCCAAGGTCGTGTGCCGCAACCTCAAAGGAACATCTGGTTCTGGTGCTGGTCTTCTCAAAGATCAACGCGATATTCTTGCCCGGGTGATTCTGATGCGCGATCCCCGCCTTCTTCTGCTGCTTCAGCTCCTCCGCGCGATCGAGGAAACAAAGGATCTCCTCCGGCGTAAAGTCCTTCAGTGTCAGAAAATTTCTGCCTTTCAGATTCATATCAGGCACCTCCCTTTTGCGTCTGTCTGCGATTCGTTTCATCTTATCGCAAATAAAACCCTCCCGCAAGGGGAGGGTTCCATACACAGTCAGGCCTGCACGGTTAGAACGGGCAGCCGTCTCAGGACTCGCTTCTGCTCTGATGCTCAAGGTCAGCGCTGATCTTCTGGGTTGTGACCGCCGCGCGCACGCCTTCCACGCTGGTCTCGGAGGACAGACACGGATCCTTCTTCGGAGTCTGCCTGGGCTTTTCGCTGTGGTCAATCTTCGTCGCATCCCCGATCCCGATCGCCTCACCGGCAACACCGAGGGCAGAACGAGGTTTGAGATATCAGACGGCATGAAGATCTTGGTCGCACGACCGTCCGCAACATTCTTCAGCGCCTCAATGCTCTTCAGCTTCAGGACGGTCTCGGAAACATTCGCATTCTTGAGGGCTTCCAGGCCGTCCGCCTCTGCCTGATAGACCAGCTGTATCGACCTTGCGCGGCCTTCCGCAAGCGAAATCTGCGCGTCGCGCTCTGCTTCTGCGGCAAGGATCTTCGCCCGCTTGTCACCCTCCGCCCGGGAAACGACTGCCTCCTGGTGCGCCTGCGCCTCCAGAACGGTCTGACGGCGTTCGCGCTCTGCGCGCATCTGCTTCGTCATGACCTCCTCGATCTCCTTCGGAGGCTGGATGTTCTTGATCTCGACACGGGTCACCTTGATGCCCCAGGCATCCGTCGCCTCATCCAGCACCTTCTGCATCTTGGCATTGATCATTTCCCGGGACGTCAGCGTCGCGTCAAGTTCCATGTCACCGATAATGCTCCGGAGGGTCGTCGCAGAGAGATTCTGGAGTCCTGCCATCGGATTTTCCACCCCGTAGCAGAACAGCTTCGGATCAAAGACCTTGCAGAATACGACAGAATCGATCTGCATCGTGACATTGTCCTTCGTGATGACAGGCTGAGGCGGAAAGTCCAGCACCTGTTCCTTCAGAGAAACGCTTTTGACAACACGCTCGATGAACGGAACCTTGAGATGAAGACCTGCATTCCAGGTTGTCTTGTAGACCCCCAGCCGTTCAATGACAAATGCCCTTGCCTGCGGCACGATCCGGATGTTTGAGAAAACCAGCATCAGGATAATGACGGCAAGGAAGACCCCAATCACAATTAAAACTGTAGAATCCATCATGCATCTCCTTTCAATTTGTGTACTGTCTATCGATTAACACACTGTTTTTCATCGCACAAGCAAACGAAAGTAGTGCATGCGTTCACATTTTGTTCACAAATACATCATATGCTTTTCACAAAGACCCGCTATAGTGTGAACCATCAAATCAAGTGTTTCACCTGATTTGATACTTTTCATACTTCAGCCGGTCGGTGAAATTCCGGCCGGCACTCCCTCCAACTGAAACATACAGAAAGTGCCGCGGATGCCGTGATCGGCGG
>USJM01000310.1 GCA_900555005.1 uncultured Lachnospiraceae bacterium
ACGCAGCAGTGCCGCGTACATGAGGAGAATGGCAGGCAGCGCACAGGGCAGCAGTGCCCACATACAAGCCAGGACAGAAAACGGGCAGAAGGAGGATGTGCATGGATTTCAGGCTTCACGCACCCTATCAGCCGACCGGCGCCAGCCGGAGGCAATCAGGGAACTGGTGGAAGGCTTCCGGGAAGGCAACCAATGGAAACCCTGCTCGGCGTGACAGGTTCCGGAAAGACCTACACGATGGCGAATGTCATCCAGCAGCTTCAGAAGCCGACGCTGGTGATCGCGCACAACAAGACGCTGGCTGCGCAGCTCTACGGCGAGTTCAAGGAATTTTTCCCGGAGAATGCCGTCGAGTATTTTGTCTCCTACTACGATTACTACCAGCCGGAGGCATATGTGCCGCAGACAGATACGTATATCGAGAAAGACTCAATGATCAACGATGAGATCGATAAGCTGCGTCTGTCGGCGACCGCCTCACTGACATCCAGAAACGATGTGATCGTCGTCAGTTCGGTCTCCTGTATCTACGGCCTGGGCAGCCCGATCGATTTCAAGGAGATGGCGCTCTACCTTCGGCCAGGTGAGGAGAGGGACCGGGACGAGGTCATGAAGAAGCTGATCAGTCTCCATTATGACCGCAATGAAATGGACTTCCACCGGTCCACCTTCCGTGTGAAGGGGGATACCCTCGACATCTTTCCAGCCGATACGGATGAATATGCATACCGTGTCGAGTTCTTCGGGGATGAGATCGACCGGATCTGCGAGATCGACCCGCTCACTGGCCAGGTTCGGCGGGAACTGAACTTTATCGCTGTCTTTCCGGCATCTCACTATGTGATGCCCCAGGACAAGATTGTGAAAGCGACAGAGAGCATCAAGGCGGAGCTCGAGGAGCGCGTGAAATATTTCAAGTCGGAGGACAAGCTGCTGGAGGCGCAGCGCATTGCCGAGCGGACGAACTATGACATCGAGATGCTCCGGGAAACTGGCTTCTGCACCGGCATCGAGAACTATTCCCGCCATATGGAAGGCCGGGAACCGGGCTCGCCGCCGCAGACGCTGATGGATTATTTCCCGGACGAGTTTCTGATCATCATCGACGAGTCACATATGACGCTTCCGCAGATCAACGCGATGTACAATGGCGACAGAAGCCGGAAGCAGACGCTGATCGACTATGGCTTCCGCCTTCCGAGTGCGCTCGACAACCGGCCGCTGAAATTCGAGGAGTTCGAGAACAAGATCGACCAGATCCTGTTCGTGTCCGCAACGCCCGGTCCGTATGAGAAGGAGCACGAGATGCTTCGTGCCGAGCAGATCATACGGCCGACGGGACTTCTGGACCCGAAGATCGATGTCCGTCCGGTCAAGGGACAGGTGGACGACCTGATCGCGGAGATCCGGAAGGAGACAAAGAAGGGGAACAAGGTGCTTGTAACGACGCTGACGAAGCGGATGGCGGAGGACCTGACCCAGTATCTCAGGGAGGCGGACATCCGGGTCCGGTACCTGCATTCCGACATTGATACGCTGGAGCGTTCGAAGATTATCCGCGACATGCGGCTGGATGTTTTCGATGTGCTGGTTGGCATCAACCTCCTCAGAGAGGGGCTGGATATTCCGGAGATCACGCTGGTTGCGATTCTGGATGCAGACAAGGAGGGCTTTCTCCGTTCGGAGACATCGCTGATTCAGACAATCGGCCGGGCTGCCAGAAATGCGGAAGGTCATGTCGTCATGTACGCGGATACGATGACCGATTCCATGAAGGCGGCCATCGAGGAGACAAACCGCAGGCGGACAGTTCAGCAGCGGTACAATGAGGAACACCATATCACGCCGACAACGATCAAAAAAGCAGTCCGCGATCTGATTGCGGTGTCAAAGGACATTGCGAAGAAGGAGAAGGACTGGGAAAAGGATCCGGAGTCGATGTCAAAGAAGGAGCTTGGCCAGCTGATTGACAGTGTTGAGAAGCAGATGAAGAAGGCGGCCGCCGACCTGAACTTCGAGGCAGCGGCAAAGCTGCGCGACAAGATGATTGAGCTGAAGAAAGAGCTTCAGAAGATGGAGTAAGCGGATAAGCCTGCGGACAGATTTTCGTGCAGAAGGCATGTCTTTGGGGCAGGAATCCGTCAGTGAAGGAAGAGTTGAATGTGTGCATATGATCCAGCCCCGAAAAGGGACGTCAAAAAATATATCCGCATCCGCGGCGCATCTGAGAACAACCTCAAGCACGTGGATGTCGACATTCCGAGAAATGAACTGGTGGTACTGACAGGGCTGTCGGGATCCGGGAAGAGTTCCCTGGCCTTTGACACCATCTACGCAGAGGGACAGCGGCGGTAAATGGAGGGGGTGCGCAGCCAACT
>USJM01000311.1 GCA_900555005.1 uncultured Lachnospiraceae bacterium
GGCGGGGCCGCCTATGAGGACCGGCCGGTTCCGGACTACTATGAGGATCTGTCGACGGGGGATTATTACCAGATTCCGAGGCCGGCGACGCGGCGCGGCAGCGAAGGGTCGGTCGGAGACCAGAGCCTCGAGATGTCCAGAAGGCTGCTGTTATCCTATATCGCAAGGTATCCATCGATTGCTGACGATATCAAACCGTACATTGGGAAGGATGGATATGGAGACAGCCTTGCGGGCAGCGTCGCAAAGATTCTGTACAGTCAGCTGGAGGAGCATCAGAAGGTGGATGAGGCGGCTGTCATCGCCCGGTTTGAGGACACGCAGACGCAGGCGAAGGTTGCGGAGCTCTTCCACACGATGGACATGGCGGCAAATGATTCTGAGCGGGTGAAGGCGATCCGGGAGACCGTCCGGAAGGTGTATGAGGCTTCGCCCATTTCCATGGAGGAAGGAGCAAACGAAATGGCAAAGGCTGTCACGAGAAAGCAGAAGCTGAACCAGATCAGGACGCTTGAGGTGCATCTGTCATGATGCTGTCGGAAAGGCTTCAGGCTGTCTGTGCGCTCTGCCCGCAAGGAGAGTGCCTGGCAGACATCGGTACGGATCACGGGTATGTGCCAGTGACGCTTGTCGAAGAGGGCATTGTAAAGAAAGCGATCGCCATGGACGTCAGAAAGGGACCCCTGTCCCGGGCGAATGCCAGTGTGAAGGAAGCAGGGCTGTCTGACAGAATCAGCCTGAGGCTGTCGGACGGGATGGATGGCCTGCAGGCAGAGGAGGCTGATGTTGTACTCATTGCCGGGATGGGAGGCCCTCTGACGGTCCGGATCCTTACAGCAGGGGAGAGAAAGCTTTCCGGCGTGAAGGCACTCGTCCTGCAGCCGCAGTCGGAGATCGGGGATGTCCGGAGGTATCTGAGCACACACGGCTGGCGGATCCGGCGCGAGAATATGGTACTGGAGGACGGCAAGTATTATCCGATGATGGAGGCGGAGCGGGGGCAGGAGCCCCTTAGCAGGCTGCAGCTTCAGTATGGGCCTCGGCTGCTTGAGGAGCGGCATCCGGTTCTGCTTCAGTATCTCCGGCATGAGGAGCAGACGCTTCTCCTGGTGCTGGAGAAACTGAAGGCGTCAGAGAAGACACCCGGCGCGGAAGATGGAAGCCGTGGGACAGCTTGTACGCAGGACGCGGACAAAGACGGCAGCAGGGAAAAGAAGGATACAGCAGGAACAGGTGCAGAGCGAAGGGCAGCGCGGATTGCACAGGTGCAGATGGCGCTTGAACTCAACAAAGGAGCACAGGGAGGAGACGTGCGATGATTACAGTGAAGGCAGACGGCGTCAGCAGGCAGTTCCCGGAAGGCGTGCGTTACAAGGAGATCGCAGAGGCGTACCAGAGTCTGGAGCGGTATCCGATTCTGCTTGTCAGCAGCGGGAACAAGCTGAGAGAACTTGGAAAACAGCTGACCCATGACGCGGAGCTGTCCTTCATCACGATGGCGGACAAGATCGGCAGGGACACCTACGCCAGATCTCTCGTTCTGATGATGCTCAAAGCGTTCCAGAACGTGATAGGGACAGAGGAGGAAGTCCATATCTGGGTCCATTTCACAGTGAGTCAGGGCCTGTTCTGTTCGATGAAGAGTGAGAGGACACAGCTTGACGGACAGCTCCTGGACCGGGTGCGCCAGGAAATGAAGCGCCTTGCCGCGCTGAAGATTCCGTTTGAAAAGCGGTCGATGGAGACTTCAAAGGCAGCGCGGCTGTTTGCCCAAAGCCGGATGGACGACAAGGCCAGACTGTTCCGCTACCGGATCAGTTCGCGGACCAACGTCTACAGCTTCGACGGATATTGCGACTATAATTATGGCTACATGGTGCCGGATTCATCCTATCTGCAGCAGTTTGATCTGAAGCTGTACGAGGACGGGTTTGTCCTGATGATGCCGACCATACAGGACCCGGAGAAGGTGGCACCGTTTCGGCCGGTCAGAAAGCTGTTCAATGTTCAGAATGAGTCCCGCAAATGGGGCGAACTGATGCACGTCGACACGGTCGGGGATCTGAACGATCTGGTGACAGAGGGCCGGACGCGGGAGCTGATTCTTGCACAGGAGGCGCTGCAGGAAAAGAGAATCGCAGAGATCGCCGATGAAATCACGTCAAGCAGGACAAAGAAACTGATCCTGATTGCAGGTCCGTCCTCCTCCAGCAAGACGACCTTCAGCCACCGGCTTTCTATCCAGCTCTCGGTGCACGGGCTCATTCCGCACCCGGTTCCGATGGATGACTATTTCAAAAACCGCGAGGACACGCCGAGGGATGAAAACGGAAACTATGACTTTGAATCGCTCGAGGCCATCGACCTTGCG
>USJM01000312.1 GCA_900555005.1 uncultured Lachnospiraceae bacterium
TCCAGGCCCCTGTCACTCGGTCTGCTCCACTCCAGGAGTGGCCCCCCGTGCTCAAACACGGCGATTTTCATATCCGGACACAGGCGGACCAGCTCATAAGCAGAAAAAATGCCGCCGGGACCTGCGCCGACGATAATGGTATCGTAATGATTCATATAGATCCCCTCTTTATTCTGTAAACTCTGTGAATGATCAGGTATCTGGTGCCGTGCCTGTATGAACTGAGATGCAAGACTCGGACAGGCACGTCGATTGCACACAACCGGTTCTAGGATACCACAACCGGGGACAGGTTTGTACCTGAAAATGTGCGGAAATGAGCGCCAAAAATGGTTGAAACTGTTTGACCGGCTCATCTGCTGCATGTATCATATTCCTGCCGTATAAAAAACTGAGGTATTGTCATGAGTCCCTTAAGCCCGGAGGTATTGTCATGAGTCCCTTGCATACACTTGAGCAGATGGTGGTTGTGCTGATGATCATTGCTGTCGGTTTTGCCGCCTACAGATTGAAGATGATCTCGGATTCGGGGCTGAAGACGCTGTCCAGACTGACAGCGGATGTCTTCAATCCTGCAATCATATTCTCAGGCATGGTGATTCACACGGAAGGGAAACGCCCTGAATTTTCAAGAGGGATCTTTGCGGTTGCGGCACTTGTCTTTCTGGTCGCCATTCTGACAGGCTGGCTGTTTGCCCGCTTTCTGTCGAAGGATCGCGTCAAAAGACTGATCTATCAGATGATGTTCATATTTTCCAATTTGGGATTCATCGGGATTCCGGTTGTCACAAGCCTGCTCGGGTCTGAGTATGTTTTCTATGTTGCCATCTATATCTTTGAATACAATGTCCTGTTCTACACGCTGGGCATCTATTATCTGGACCAGATGGAACCCTCGGAGCGGAAAGCGGAAAAGGGGTCTCTCTGGAAGAAGATCCGGCCGATGTTCAACATGGGAACGATCGCCTGCCTGGCCGCTCTCATAGTATTTGTCTGCGGCGCCAGGGTGCCAAATGTGGTCGCCTCTCCGATCTCGTATCTGGGTGACGCGGCGGTTCCGGTTTCACTGATCATCATCGGCGTCAGCGTCGGCCGGGAGAAGAACCTGCTGGCAATTTTCAAGGACCGCCGCATGTATCTCTTCATGCTGCTCAAGATGATTGTTCTTCCGGCCATCTGCGTCATCGTTCTCGGTTTGTACCGATGCCGGAGAAAATCCGGCAGCTCAGCATGATCATGATGGCGATGCCGGTCGGCACGATGCCGCTCGTGATGCTGTCCGAGCGGGGAATCCGGTCAGAGGAGTGCTCCAACGGGATCATCTTCACATCGGTCGTTTCCATCGTGACGCTTCCGGTCATGGCAGCTGTCTATCAGCTGATCATGAGCATCTGAAGCCGGCTTCGGGCAGATTCAGGTACCGGGTTCAGCGAACTGCACAAGCCGCCGGAGGGCGGCTGCAAGCTCCGCCTCGCTGTGGACGGTGATGCCGGCATCTGCGCACTGCAGATTGCCGGCATTTCTGTTCATCCAGATCGTATGCCATCCCGCAGCATGAGCGCCTTCAATATCGTGTTTCAGGGAGTCTCCGACAAGCCAGAGGTCTCTGGGCATCAGACCGATTGCATCTTCCGCCGCGCGGAAGATGCCGGGCTCCGGCTTGGATATGCCGACGTCCCCGGAGACGGTTACATACGCCTTCGGGATGCAGCTCTCCAGCCCGAGCTGCCGGTATTTCTTCCACTGATGGCCAGATGCCCCGTTGGTGACGATGCCAAGCCGCAGCTGCCCGGCGGATTCTCTGGCGCACCGGGCCAGATCCCCCAGCAGCTTCCTCATGATCGGAGAGAGCACCATCTGATTCTGGAGCTGCGTGTACCGGTCTGTGAAATACGTGCCCTGCCATGATTCCGTGGGCAGCCCCATTGCCAGAAATGTCTGCTGAAGACGCCAGATGTTCGACTCTCTGGCCGTGATTTGACCGTCTCCACAAGCGCGAAATTCTCGTCGCTTTTTTCGTAGAAAATCTTAAGAAAAACTTCACCTGAAAAAGACATCCTGTCTGACATAATAAAACCATCTGTCCGCCGGAGCGTTTCCTCAGCCGCCTGGATCAGCAGTGCTCCGCGGCTGTAGAGCGTGTCGTCAATATCAAAACAGATTCCGGTCATGTTTTTCCCTCCATCCTTCTTAAGGCCGGCCTTCCTGGTGCCGCCAGCGGTGCGGCCGCTTTAAACCCGGACACAATCGATACCCTGATTATACCGGAAAACGTTCATCAAGTCCCTCAAATAGGCTATACTGTCATTATCTGAAATATTTGGCGAAAGCCTGCTAATAAAAAGTCAAGGGGTGATTTGAGAAAGCG
>USJM01000313.1 GCA_900555005.1 uncultured Lachnospiraceae bacterium
ATCCGTCGAAGAAGTTGATGAACGGAAGACGTCCCTCGATGGCTGCAAGGTGCGCAACCGGTGTCAGGTCCATAACCTCCTGCACAGAAGACTCGCACAGCATGCAGGCGCCAGTCTGACGGCAGGCATACACATCAGAGTGGTCTCCGAAAATGGAAAGTGCATGGGAAGCTACTGCACGCGCGGATACATCGAACACGCCCGGAAGCCTTTCACCCGCGATCTTGTAAAGGTTCGGGATCATCAGAAGCAGACCCTGGGAAGCAGTGTAGGTCGTCGTGAGGGCGCCTGCTGCAAGAGAGCCGTGGACGGCACCGGAAGCACCTGCCTCGGACTGCATCTCAGTAATCTTGACGGTCTGGCCAAAGATGTTCTTCATGCCCTGTGTTGCCCACTCATCTGTATGCTCCGGCATAACAGACGACGGGGTAATCGGGTACATTGCTGCGACATCGGTAAATGCATAGGATGCATATGCGGCAGCCTGATTACCATCCATGGTCTTCATTTGTCTTGCCATTTTAGTTCCTCCTTCTTGAAGTTCGTTCTATAAGCGCGCAGGTTGGATGTGCAGCCTTCCCTGCTGCCGCTCTCTTCCGGCCGCCACCGAAGTCTCCGGTGCCCGGCGGAGCGGAATTCAGCAAAGAAAAATGCCTCCGCTGTATGCTCAGAATTTCGCACCTATCATAGCATACAGAGGAGGCATTGTCCATGAAGCGCCGTGAAATTACACTATTTTATGTTCTTTTCACCGGACAATCTGTTCTATTTACACAAACTAATGTTTTAATATTATATCATTAGTTATACAATTCTAACATGCTGTATCTCAGGTTTTTTCTCAATCCTCATCATCCGTCTCGCTGGTGTAGACTGTGCGCTTTCTCGCCATCTCATCAGATGCCAGATACTCATCGTAGGTTGTGACCTTGTCGATCAGCCTGCCGTTCGGCAGGATTTCCATGATGCGGTTCGCGGTCGTCTCCACGATCTCATGGTCTCTTGATGAGAACAGCATCACACCGGGAAACTTGATCATGCCGTCGTTGAGGGCAGTGATCGATTCCATGTCCAGGTGGTTGGTCGGTTCGTCAAAGATCAGCACATTCGCGGCGGAAATCATCATCTTTGAGAACAGGCAGCGTACCTTCTCCCCTCCGGAAAGGACCTTCACATACTTGTCTCCATCCTCCCCCGCAAAGAGCATCCTGCCAAGAAAGCCTCTCACATAGGTCTGATCCTTGATCTCGGAATACTGGGTCAGCCACTGGGCAACGGTCAGATCGTTGTCAAATTCATCGGTATAATCCTTCGGGAAATAAGCCCGCTTTGTCGTGACGCCCCACTTGAACGAGCCCTCATCCGGCTCCCAAGCCCCATCAGAATCCGGAAGAACATCGTCTTGGCCTGCTCATTGCCGCCTACGAAAGCAACCTTGTCATCATGGCGGAGTGTGAAGGTCACATCATCCAGCAGCTTCACGCCGTTTACCGTCTTCGACAGATTCTCAACCTGCAGAATCTCATTCCCGATCTCCCGCTCCGGCCTGAAGTCGATGTACGGATACTTTCTCGAGCTTGGCCTGATATCGTCCAGCTGAATCTTCTCCAGCGCCCGTTTCCTGGAGGTCGCCTGCTTGGACTTTGAAGCATTCGCCGAGAAGCGCTGGATGAATTCCTGCAGCTCCTTGATCTGCTCTTCCTTCTTCTTGTTGGCTTCCTTCATCTGGCGGATGCGCAGCTGGGAAGACTTGTACCAGAAGTCATAATTGCCTGCGTAGAGCTGAATCTTTCCATAGTCAATATCCGCTATATACGTGCAGACCTTGTTCAGGAAATACCGGTCGTGGCTGACCACAATGACCGTATTCTCGAAGTTGATCAGAAACTCCTCAAGCCAGCCGATTGCGTCCAGGTCCAGATGGTTCGTCGGCTCATCCAGAAGCAGGATGTCCGGATTGCCGAACAGAGCCCTCGCCAGAAGGACTTTGACCTTCTGGGAGCCGGTCAGCTCCTTCATCAGCACCTGATGGAGCTCTGTCGGAATCCCCAGACCGTTCAGAAGGGACTCCGCATCCGACTCCGCCTCCCAGCCGCCGAGATCGGCAAACTCCTCCTCGAGCTCGGAGGCGCGGATGCCGTCCTCGTCCGTCATCTCGTCCTTGGCGTAGATGGCATCCTTCTCCTTGCCGCAGTCATACAGGCGCTGGTTGCCCATGATGACCGTGTCCATGACGGTATAGGCATCGTACATCGTCTGATCCTGCTTGAGGACGGACATTCTGGCCTTGGGGTCAATATAGACGCTGCCGGTGCTCGGCTCGAGCTGACCGGAGAGGATCTTCAGGAACGTGGATTTG
>USJM01000314.1 GCA_900555005.1 uncultured Lachnospiraceae bacterium
CGCGCGGTGAATTAGCGGCTCTGCTGCGCCTTTGGAAATGAATCTCCACCATCGAGAAATGAAAGCTGTTCCTTCGATTGATGCCGCAGATCAGGCAGTTCCCGGACGTCAGGATGGCAAGCTGCTTCTTGTCACCGGAAGAAGAAGCACGGTCTCCGTCCCTGTGGCGACTGCCGCTCCGAGCAGCCTGTGATCCTCTGCGAGCACATACAAGCCGATTTTTTCTTCCCTGACAGCCCTCTCAAGAAACGCATCCGCCTCTTCGGTACGCTCGATCAGCTGGAATTTCTCTGATTCTTTGTCCGCAGCGCCGTCCTCTGCTTTCTCATCTCCGGAAAGATTGTTTTCTCCGGATCGGTACACCTGTTCATGAAAACCGTCCATTCCATCGTACCGGCTCTCTTCCGGCATACATTTCTGCCCGGAAAGCTCTCCATCGTCCGTGCCAGCCCTCTGTTCTTCAAATGGATTGGCACTGCTTTCTGCCTGCATGGCAGGCAGAGCCGACGGCCCCGCCTGCATATGATCTGCAAACCGCCTGACCATCTGCCTCAGCTCCAGTCTCTTGAGCAGATCCATCGCCTCCTTCGTATAGAGGCTGCCGTTATCTTCTCCCAGCCGGGCCTGCTCAAGCGGCAGTTCGAAAGGTACATGCCGGTCAATCAGCGCCAGCTTGTAGGAAAGCTGCGCCATCTCCCAGTGATCCTGCAGCGACAGCCTGGCCTTGTTGGGCCTGATCTCATCCAGATGGTCGTGGGCATTCTGAATGGAATGAAATTCTGCGATGATCTTCGTCGCTGTCTTCTCGCCCACACCCGGAATCCCCGGGATGTTGTCGGAAGCATCGCCCATCAGTGCCTTCACATCGACAAATTCCGATGGTGTAACGAGATACTTTGCCTTCACATCCTCCGCGTAATAGTTCTCGACTTCTCTTCCTTCCTTCTTCGTCTTCGGAATCCGGACCATCGTCGTGTCCGAAGCCAGCTGCAGAAGATCCCGGTCCCCGGAAATAATCCGCACATCGAGTCCCTTCTGTTCCATCGCCAGCGAAACAGTTCCGATGAGATCGTCCGCCTCGAAGCCTTCCAGCGACATCAGCGGAACATTCATGGCGCGCAGAACATCCTTCATCACCGGGACCTGTTCCCGCAGCTCCTCAGGCATCGGGCTTCTCGTCCCCTTGTAGGCATCGTACATCTTATGACGGAACGTCGGGGCATGGAGATCAAAGGCTACAGCGAGATACTGCGCCTTTTCTTCATCAAGAACGCGAAACATGATATTCAGAAAGCCCAGAACTGCATTGGTGTGCAGCCCTTCACTGTCTGACAGAAGCGGAAGGCCGTAAAAAGCCCTGTTCAGGATACTGTGTCCGTCGATCAGAATGATCTTCTCTCTTTTCTGGTCATTCATAATGCTTCTGTCCCCCTGTCTGCCCGGAAGCCTTCTCCGGGCTGATCTGTCCATGACACGCACATACGGCATATGCTGTTTGTGCGAATAAACCTGTCTTCGCCCTGATGGCAGGATTCCTTTTCCTGGAGCACAGGCACGCCCAGCGCGCAGCACGAAGGAGCCCCTGATTGATGCGAAACTGTCACACAGCTCTGTCACACAGCTATGCCGGCACGCTCAGCGTGCAGCGCGAAGGAGCCCCTGCGTGTCCGGTTCCGTCTCCACCATCTCGATGGTGCTCTGAACTTCCCCAAGTTCCCTCGTTACAAGCCCCGAGAATGCGGCAATGAAAAACAGCTCCGCACATACAATGAGCACGATCTTCATAGAGCGGAAGATATGCCTTCGTGTCAGATACTGTTCAGACCCCTGCAGCTTCTCGTCCAGCTTCCGCGTGAAATTGTAATCGCCGTCGTCCGTTTCCTCGCCCAGCGCTGATAGATGGAAAAATAGATTTCCAGCTCGTCATGGCAGGCTGGACAGGTTTCGACATGATCGAGAAACTCTTCCAGTTCCCGGTCCGACAGTTTCCCGTCCAGATACGGTCTGATCAGCTTCTGAGCCCTCACACAATCCATCAGGATCCCTCACTGTGTCTTCTTTCAGTCCCCGGCATTGCGTCCGCAGCAAATCTCGTACAGCCCTCAGCTGCAGCCGGTTTACGCAGGTGCCGCGGCACATATGCCCTAGTATAGCGCAGGCCGACTATGTTGACAAACGCCCTTCCTTGCTGTAAGGTTTCGGAAATCCTCGAAAGGAGGCTTAATGATATGGAAAATAAAACGATTATTCAGTTTTTTGAATGGTATCTTCCCTCCGATGGAACACTCTGGGAGAAGGCAGCAGCGTGCGCTGCCGATCTGAAAAACACCGGTATTACCTCTGTCTGGCTTCCTG
>USJM01000315.1 GCA_900555005.1 uncultured Lachnospiraceae bacterium
CGCTTCCAATGTCACAGGAAGCGCTGCTTCACGCGGTTGCCCAGACGGCAAAGGAAGAAGGAAAGAAGACTGTCCTCTGCCTGATGGCCGGAAGCGACATGGATCTGGCATTTGCACAGGAGTACTTTGATGCGGTCCTGATGCTCTGGTATCCGGGAGCGAGAGGGGGACTGGCGGCAGCCAGAATCCTGACGGGACAGGTTTCGCCCTCCGGCAAGCTGAATGTACTTTTTATGATCCGGACAGACCGCTTCCATCATTTACAGACTATTCCATGAAGGACCGTACGTATCGTTACCTCGGCGGAAGACCTCAGTATCCGTTCGGATACGGCCTGACCTACGGGGACGTGCAGGTACTGGAGGCAGAGTTCTGTCCTCCGGCAGAGGGAAAATCCGCAGCTGTGCGCGTGACCTATGAAAACAGAGGAGATACAGATACAAAGGATGTGATCGAGGTCTGTGTCGATCCGGTGGAGTCTCCGTATCGGACGCCGAATCCAAGGCTCTGCGGGTTTCTGAAGGTAGATGCGCCGGCAGGCGTCCGAAAGACGTGTGAAGTCCGGCTGGATGCTGATACGTTCCTGGTTGTCAATGATGAGGGAAAACGTGTCGGGGGCGGCATGTCCTACCATCTGTTTGTCGGGACCTCGATGCCGGACGAAAGGAGCAGGATGCTGACGGGGAAAGAGCCGGTAATGCTGGATGTCCGGCAGAGCTGAGAAAGCGGCCTATGCGGGAGCCTGAAGGCTGCTGCCGGAGCAGTACGCGGGAAAATGGGAGCAGGCCGCCAATTCCGCCATTCATTTTAGCTTGACATTTCCACACTGGTGGGGTATGGTTTTTAGGCTAATGTCTGAAAACAAAGCAGTCCTGCCGATCAATTCGAAGGACAGCCATCAATCTGATTCAGGAGCGTTCAGATGTCGAGAAATAAGAATGGAAATCCGCTGATGACAGAGCCAAGGGGTCCCAGATGGGGCAGGATTCTGGGATTGTCCTGGTGATCCTGCTTGCGATGGTTGTTCTTGGAGGGGTAGGCATTTATTTTTATGGGCACAGCCTGATCGGCCGGGCAAACTTCGTGTCCGATGATCAGGTCAAACAGCTCGAGACGCTTCCGGCTGAGGCGTATGAAGAGAAAACGACGGAGCAGGACGGGCTGAAGGGCACTTCACTGAATCAGTCCGAGCTCGGAAGTATTCAGAAGAAGATGAATCAGGAGAATTCCATGTGGACACGATCATGGATTCGGATGTCTACAACGTCCTGCTCTGCGGTGTTGACCGCAGGGATAAGACCTGGAATGGAAATTCCGACAGTATGATGCTGGTCTCACTCAACAATAAGAAGAAGAGAGTCAGTGTCATTTCCCTGATGCGGGATACCTATGTTGCGATCCCGGGACATGACTATGAAAAGCTGAATGCCGCATATGCTTACGGGGGCGGCCCGCTGCTTCTGGAGACGGTCAGAGACAACTACAAGATCGATGTCAACCGGTATGCGGCTGTTGATTTCATGGACATGGTCGATGTCATTGATGACATGGGCGGCGTGGAACTGACCTGGACCGACCAGGAGGTAGAAGTCGCGAACGGATATATGATCGATATGTGTCAGAACGTGCTGAACATTCCGTATGAGGAACATCTTCTTCCGGGCGGCGGCACGTACAACTGTGATGGCGTTCAGGCTGTCGCGTATTCGAGAAACCGTTTTGTCGGCAATTCGGATTACACAAGAACGCAGAGACAGCGTTATGTGATCTCTCAGATGGTCGAGAAACTCAAGAGCATGTCGGCAGCCGATATGATGGCATTCGTAACGAAGGTCCTTCCGCTGATCACGCACAACATTCCGGAGACGGAAATCTGGAATCTTGTCAGCGACGCTCCGCAGCTTCTGAAGTATGACTATGTTCAGGACCGTGTCCCGTATGACGGGCTTTACGAGACGATTGATGTAGATGGACAGGGCATGCTTGTTCCGGACTGGGATGACACCATCTCGCAGATGCAGCGTACGATTTACGGCGATGGTTCTATCAGTAAAAACGAGGACAACAAGAAGTCGAATGTCGGAAGCGACGAGAGTGGAGAGACTGAGTTTACAGATGAATATATGCAGCTGACGGGCGGAACCGGGACATTGTTCAAGGATGGTTATCCGACGAAGGAGACAGAAGGCAGCGGGTCGTGAATAGCCCGGCATGATAGGGCGGCTGCTGTCCCAGATCTGCTGAACCCAAATCCGGACGGTTAAAAAAAGGGCATGTGAGAAGCGAAGAGTGAGGTGACCCCTCAAAGTTAGACTTTTTTACGAGACGACTTTGGTCGTCTCG
>USJM01000316.1 GCA_900555005.1 uncultured Lachnospiraceae bacterium
AAGATTTTCCGAGTTGTCCAGCTTCTCGACGATCTCCTCAAGTTCCCCGGTATTCGGATAAAAATTGATCAGGTCCGAGAGCAGGTAGGTCGTATTCTCATTCTGATTGGCCGTATCGCTGACGCCCGCCACATACTGGCGGATATCGATCTTTTTGCTGAGATCCTCCTCGCCGCCGGTCTCGAACAGGGCTTCATTCCTCGTACAGTTGATCTTAGAGCGGACAATCCGCTCCACGTCATTCAGAAAGATGGTCTACCCAGCTCTGCCAGGTTGTACGTATTGTCTGTCCAGTAGCCCACCGTCAGCGTGCAGACCGTGATGATTGCAACGCACAGGGCCTGAAGGCAGGCAATTCCCGCCTTCAGGCCCAGGCTGTACTGTCTGTTGTTCTGTTTTCTGTCTGCCGCTTCGGTCCTGCCGCTCTCGCTCGCTTTTTTCTTCATGTATCGCATCTTTCCGTTTGTCCACCCTGCGCGTGCAGCTGTCAGGCTTCAGCACGTATTACAGGGCCGCCTCTGCCGCCATCCGGTGCGCCGCCGGTCTTCAGGAATCCAGGTCCTCCACCTTGTAGCCGATTCCCCACATCACCTTCAGATACTTCGGGTTCTTCGGGTCGATCTCAATCTTCTCCCGGATATGGCGGATATGCACGGTCACGGTATTGTCCGCGCAGAACGCCTCCTCCTTCCAGATCTTCTCGTAGATCTGCTCGATCGAGAACACCTTTCCCTTGTTCTGCAGAAGAAACAGCAGAATGTTGTACTCAATCCGGGTCAGGCGGATCGGCTCGCCGTCCACCGTCACTTCCTTCTTGTTGTCGTCAATCACCAGGCCGCCGGAGTGGAAGACGTTCTCCTCCTCCGAGGCATTCTCGGCGATGTTGCCAAGCGCCGTATACCGCCGCATCTGACTCTTGACGCGCGCGACAAGCTCCAGCGGATTGAACGGCTTTGTGACATAATCGTCCGCCCCGACATTCAGCCCGAGAATCTTGTCTGCATCCTGGGACTTCGCCGACAGCACGATAATCGGAATGCTGGATGTCTTCCGGATCTCCAGGATCGCATGGATTCCATCCATCTCCGGCATCATCAGGTCGATGATCAGAAGATGGATCTCTTCCTTCTTCATGATCTCCAGCGCCTGCTTCCCGTTGTAAGCCTTCAGCACCCTGTAGCCTTCCTGACTGAGATAGATCTCGATCGCATCCGTGATCTCCTTCTCATCGTCACAGACAAGAATGTTGTACATCCCGCACTCCTTTCCATCAGACTGTCCTGTGATGACCGTGTCAGAAGTCCGACACCATGCGACATCACAGACACATAATAACAGATATCCCCGGCGCCATCCCTGAAGAAAGGCTTAAGACTTTCTGAAAAGTACCTTCCCCTGCCGGGCCTTCCAGGGCTCAGAGCCTGTCATGATTCTTCGCGACCATCTCCTGAACGACCTGACGGGTCTTTGCACCGATCCCCTTCAGCTCCTCCCGGGTCATCTGAGCTGTCTCAATCGGTTTTCCGTATTCGATGATGACATGCCCGCCCTTCACCTTCGGGAAATGATTCTCAAAGAGATCTCTCGTCCCGCAGATGGCCACCGGCACGATCGCACACTTCGTCTTTGTCGCAATCTTGAATGAGCCCTCATGAAATGGCAGAAGCTTGCGTTCATCATCGCCCGTATTCCGCTTCCCTTCCGGGAAGATGAACATCGAAACGCCCTTCTTCACGGTTCCGATCGCCCGCACAATGCTTCAAGATTCTGTCTGATGTCATCCTTCACGAGGAACTCGCAGTACAGCCGCTTCATCCAGATCGGCAGGACCGGCACCTTCTCAAAATCGCTCTTTGCCACGAACGCCGTGATCGGCGGCAGCTGCGGATACGTCAGAATCACATCAAAATAGCTCCTGTGGTTTCCGACAAACAGCACCGGCCTGTCCTTGGGGATATTTTCAAGTCCGTAGGTATCCAGCCTGATCCCGCAGGGCAGTTTCACCATCCTGAAGCCGAACTGCACCATCCGGAAGCTTGTCCGATCACCGAGCGTCGGCCATCTTTTCCTGAGAAGTCCCAGAATTCCCAGATACGGCAGTGTCACAATCAGATAAAGAGCCGCCATGATCAGCGCGCCGATTGCTCTCAGCATCTCATTTCCTCCCGGTGCATCTCCTGCACCCCTTCATCCCGGTCTCTCCCGCGCCCAGTCAGCCGACTGCGCATGGTATGCTCCTTCTGCATCTATTTCACCGGATGTCCTCCCTGATTATTCCCGCGCGAACACTCTTGTATACCGCGCCAGCGCAGCACGTTGCCAGCCCTCTAA
>USJM01000317.1 GCA_900555005.1 uncultured Lachnospiraceae bacterium
CCCTCCAGGGAATCAGTCTGGAGGTGCCCAGGAAGGTGATCGGAAAAAATACGGCAGATGCGATGCGCAGCGGACTGCTCTACGGGAACGCGGCGATGATTGACGGCCTGATTGACCGTGTGGAGGCAGAGACTGGGGCACAGCTTCAGGTCGTTGCGACCGGCGGGCTGGCCGGCACAGTGATCGGAGCCTGCACGCATGACATCACCCTTGTCCGGACCCTTGTCCTGGACGGGCTGGTAGAAATCTACCATAAGAACACAAAATCCGGAGCGGACGCAAAAGCTGCGGGAGCAATGGGCTGATCCAGCTTCGGCTGGAAGTCCATGACAGATTCATCCTGCATAAACCGGGCGGGATGGGATGTCGTTTTCGCGATCAATGATGACACAGGAGGAGGAAAGACGATATGACAGTACCGGAGAGACTGACCGCCCTGAGGGCGGAGATGAAGAAGCATGGGATTGACGCCTGGCTGGTGCCGACGGATGATTTCCACAGCTCAGAGTATGTCGGGAATTACTTCAAGTGCAGAGAGTTTATCACAGGTTTCACGGGTTCGGCAGGGACAGCACTGATTCTGAAGGACAGCGCGTACCTCTGGACGGATGGCCGGTATTTCCTGCAGGCGGCAGATCAGCTGAAGGATTCCGGAGTGACGCTGATGAGAATGGGCGATGAGGGGGTTCCGACGACAGAGGAATTCATTGGATCGCATCTTACCCAGGGACAGACGCTGGGCTTTGATGGCCGCTGCATGACGGCCGGAAAGGGCAGCAGGCTGGCCGGGATTGCAAAAAATAACGGAGCCTCTGTATCATCGGACCTGGATCTGGTCGGAGCGATCTGGGAAGACCGCCCGGCCTTGTCCTGCCGTCCGGTCTGGGAACTTGATACAAAGTGGACCGGGAAGTCGAGAGCGGACAAGATTGCGGATCTGAGAAGGCGATGAAAAGCCATAAGGCGGACTACCATGTGCTGACTTCCCTTGACGATATTGCCTGGCTTCTGAACCTCCGCGGGGATGATGTCGCCTGCAATCCGGTCTTCCTGGCTTATGTTGCCGTGACACCGCAGGAAGTCCTTCTGTTCACGCAGGCAGAGGCATTTGCGGACGGTGCAGACCCGGCGGCCGTCCATGGCGTCTGCGGGAGCGCTCTCGTCAGGGAGCTGGAAAAGGACCATGTCCGTCTTGTTCCATACAATGACCTGTACAGCTGGATGAAGTCGATTCCAGAGAAGAGCACCCTCCTGTTTGACACATCGACTGTCAACTATACGGTCTGGTCTTCTGTGCCGAAGGGCGTCCGCGTGGTCGATACGACGAATCCGACCTTGCTTCCGAAGGCAATCCGCACTCCGGTGGAAATGGATCACACCAGAGAGGCGCATCTGAAGGATGGTGTGGCGGTCACGAAGTTTATGTACTGGCTCAAGCAGCAGATGGCACACTATGATCCGGCCCATCCGGTCACGGAGCTGTCCGCCTGTGACAGACTGCTGAAGTTCAGGCAGGAACAGGAGCATTTTCTCGGAATCAGCTTCGATACCATCGCGGGCTTTGGCTCCCATGGTGCCATCGTTCACTATGAACCGACACCGGAGACGGACATTCCGCTCGAACCAAGAAGCTTCCTCCTGGTGGACTCCGGCGGGCAGTATCTGGAGGGTACCACGGATATCACGAGGACCTTTGCCTGCGGAATTCTGACACAGGAGGAGAAGGAGATGTACACCCGGGTGCTGCGCGGCAACCTGAATCTTGGCGCCGCGAAATTCCACTATGGATGCACCGGGACAGCCATCGACTACCTTGCCCGCAGTCCGCTGTGGGAGGCAGGACTTGACTATAACCATGGGACCGGGCATGGTGTCGGATATCTTCTGAATGTCCATGAGGGGCCGAACAGCGTCAACTATACCTGGAGACCGGGACGCCGCACGCCCTGCGTTTTTGAAGAGGGAATGGTGACATCCGATGAGCCCGGCATCTATCTGACCGGAAAGTTCGGTGTCCGCTGCGAGAATCTGATGCTGTGCAGAAAGGCGGAGAAGAACGAGTACGGGCAGTTCATGGAATTCGAAATTCTGACTCTTGTGCCGTGGGATCTGGATGCAGTTGTACCGGAGATGCTCTCAGAGAGAGAAAAAGAAATTCTGAACAATTATCACAGGAGGGTTTACGCTGAGGTCTCCCCTTACCTGAGTGAGGAAGAGAGAACGTGGCTGAGACACGCAACAAGGGAAATCTGAGGATCCGGCAGGCTTGTCTGAGTGCTTGCAGGCAGGCCTGCCGGGCCGGGGCCGCCCAGA
>USJM01000318.1 GCA_900555005.1 uncultured Lachnospiraceae bacterium
GCCGCCGGCACGATCTGCTACATGCTGCTCGTGCAGCTGGCGTTCTAGCGGGGCGAAAGCGGAGCCGGAACTGGGATTTTTTTACTATCATTGCCGAGCTGCGACACAATATCCCTGAAATATATCCTGTTTTATGCTAAAATGTTCTGGTAAGATTTTCTGCGCGGCGGAGCGCGGTTTTCCGAGGGAAGCCGCGTCGAATTTTTTTCGCGAACAGCGTGAAGCGGTCAGGGGGAAGACATCATGGGCGGTTTTTTTGCGGCGGCGCTGAGGGAAGACTGCGTTTTCGATCTGTTTTTCGGCACGGACTACCATTCCCATCTGGGAACGCGGCGCGCCGGTCTGGCGGTTTACGGCAAAAAGGGGTTCGACCGCGCCATCCACAACATCGAAAACTCTCCCTTCCGCACCAAGTTCGAGAAAGAGGCCAACGCCATGCAGGGCACCATGGGCATCGGCTGCATCTCCGACTACGATCCCCAGCCGCTGGTGGTGCGTTCGCATCACGGCACCTATGCGCTCACGACCGTCGGCAAGGTCAACAACAAAGACCGTCGCTCGACGTGATCATGAAGAACACCGGCATCCACTTCTTCGAAATGGCCTCCGGCGACATCAACTCCACCGAGCTCGTCGCCACCCTCATCAACCAGAAGGACAGCCTGGTCGAATCCCCGCTCCGCCCGTTTCTTTGGATGCATGGGAACCGGAATGATACAGGCAGCATTCCACTTCTGAAGATGTCCTCTGTGCGCAGCGTACATGCAGGCAGCGTAGAAGGGCAGATACTCCCGGTGATTATAGAATTTCATCCGGTTGACAGACAGCCGGATGCCCTTCTCATACAGCAGAGCGGCGCGTCCCTCCGTGAATGCATGGTCTGTCCTCGCGCAGTCCGCGCAGATCGCCTTCTCCTGGCTGGCGATCGGCTTTCCGCACCGGATGCAGACAGGCTCCGTCACCCAGGGCAGCTCCGCCCTGCAGCGTCCGCAGACCAGGTGTTCCTCCTTTGCCAGGATTTTCCCGCAGACCGGACACCGGCCCGGGTATAAAAAATCCAGGAACTGTCTGATCCGTAAAACCGGCTTCTCTCTTTTCATCCGTTCATCCGGCACTCTCCAGGGGGAAGTGTCCTTTGCTGGAGCCACTGCCCCTGAGCTCCCACACTGATCATTCTCTACAGTCCGTCATCAGCCTCCGGCTCATCCATCCATGCAAAAGGATTCTCATCCTCCTCCTGCTGATGCTTCTGTTCCTCACATTCCTGAAGCCTCAGGTCAAGCGTTGTATAGCGCTTTTCCTGCATCGTGTTATCGATCATGTCGTCCAGGACACCCGGATCACCGATCAGAACAACACACTTTCTGGCCCTTGTGATCGCCGTATAGATCAGATTCCGGTTCATCAGCATCCTCGGTCCCCTCAGCATCGGGATGATGACAGCCGGATACTCGCTTCCCTGAGCCTTGTGAATGGTGACTGCATAGGAAAGCTCGAGCTGGTCGAGCTCCGATTTTTCATAGTCGACACACCTGTGCTCATCGAATTCGACCGTCATCAGGTCTGTCAGTGGGTCAATTGTCCGGATGACGCCCATGTCGCCATTATAAATGCCGGCTCCGGTGTCAATGACAGCCCCGTATCGTCCCCGGATGGTCCATTCCTTCTGGTAGTTATTCCGGACCTGCATGACACGGTCTCCCTCACGGAACACAACATCGCCCCTTGTCCACTCCCGCTTCCGCGGCCCGGGCGGATTGAGTGCCTGCTGCATGACCGCATTGAGCCGAATGGTTCCGACAAGTCCCTTTTTCATCGGCGTCATCACCTGGATGTCTGCCGTGTCTGCCTGCACGTATTTAGGCAGACTGTCGCGAACCAGATGGATCGCCTGTCCGATGATATCCTCCGCCCGCTGTCTTTTCAGGAAGAAGAAATCCCGGCTCTTATTGTCAATGACCGGATGTTCGCCCTTGTTGATCCGGTGGGCATTCATCACGATGTCACTCTCCTGCGCCTGCCTGAAAACCGTTGTAAGCGTCACCGTCGGCAGGACCTTCGAATGGATCATATCCCGCAGCACACTTCCGGGGCCTACAGAGGGAAGCTGACTGGCATCCCCCACCAGGACAAGATGTGTGCCGACCGGTATCGCCTTAAGCAGGCTTGCCATCAGATAGATATCCACCATCGACATTTCATCGATGATCACAACATCCTGCTCCAGCGGCTCCTCATCATTCTTTCCGAATGCAACCGTCCCTTTTTCCGGATCTCCGGAGACTTCAAGCAGCCGGTGTACCC
>USJM01000319.1 GCA_900555005.1 uncultured Lachnospiraceae bacterium
GTTTCAAGACCGCGTCACCACAGGATTTATGCGCGGGAGGGGGCTGTCATCTGCGCGCTGATCTGGTTTCTGTACAGCATCTTCGGGGCACTTCCGTTCAAGCTGTCCGGCTATATTCCGGATATGTTTGACGCTGTGTTCGAGACGGCATCCGGCTTTACGACGACCGGAGCCTCCATCCTGTCAGATGTCGAGGCACTTCCGCACTGGCTGCTGTTCTGGCGTTCCTTCACGCACTGGGTGGGGGGAATGGGCATTCTGGTTTTTGTCATGGCCATCATTCCACTGGCATCCGGGGGAAGTGCGATGTACCTGATGAAGGCGGAGAGCCCGGGACCGAGCGTCAAGAAGATGGTGCCGAAGGCAAGCCAGACGGCCGGCCTTCTTTACAAGATGTACATCTTCCTGACAGTCCTGCAGCTTCTGATCCTGGTGCTCGGGCGGATGCCGCTGTTTGACGCGCTCTGCATTACCTTCGGGACAGCCGGGACAGGCGGGTTCTCGGTCCTGAATTCGGGCTGTGCAACATATACGATCTTCCAGCAGGTTGTGATCACGGTTTTTATGATCCTGTACGGGACGAACTTCAGCGTGTTCTATCTGATCATGATGGGCAGGATCCGGGAGGTGCCGAAGGTATCGGAGGCGATGACCTACTACGGAATCATCGGTGCAGCTGTTGCTCTGATTACTGTCAATATACGGGGATCGTATACGAGCATCGGGCTGGCGATCAAGGATGCGGCCTTCCAGGTCGGATCCATCATCACAACAACCGGATTTGCAACCACAGATTTTAACATCTGGCCTGCCTCTCCAAGTGGATTCTGATTCTCCTGATGTTTGTCGGCGCCTGCGCCGGAAGCACGGGAGGCGGCATCAAGGTGTCCCGTGTTCAGGTGGTGTTTAAGGCGATCATGAAGGAGCTGGACAGTGTCATTCATCCGAATGATGTCCGCAAGATCCGTTATGACGGAAAAGTGCTGGATCACGCTGTATTGAGAGGAATCAATGTCTTTATTACAGCATACTTCGTGGTTTTCGGGCTTTCGGTTCTGCTGGTTTCGGTCGACAACTTCGGACTTGAGACGAATTTTTCCGCGGTGGCGGCGACATTGAACAACATCGGCCCGGGGCTTGGAGGAGTTGGACCGGCTTCAAATTTCAGCGGCTATGGAGCATTTTCCACCTGTGTGCTGATTTTTGATATGATTGCCGGAAGACTGGAGATCCTTCCTGTACTGATTCTCCTTTCTCCCCATACATGGGTGGAGGGAGCTGTTCTGAGAGGAAAGCATGTCAGAAGAAGCCGGGAGGCGGAAAACGATCTGATGATGAGCGGAAGCCTTGAAATGGAGCTGGGCTGATGCCAGTGAGGTGACAGAAGTGGATAAAAAAGAGTACCAGGAGAAACTGAGTGAGATCAACCGGCTGATTGCCGTTGAGGACTACAATTCTGCGGCGCAGGTGGCGGATTCGATCGATTGGAAGAGAGTCCGGAATGTCCAGACACTTCTGATGATCAGTGAGGTCTATGAGGCGGTGAACCGCTATGACATGAGCAAGAATCTTCTGCTCAGGGCATACCGCAGGAGTCCGCTCGGCCGGACAGTTCTGTACAGGCTGGTGGAGTGTACCATCGCTCTGGGACAGTTTGATGAGGCGATCGAGTATTATTCCGAGTTTGTTCAGGCGGCGCCGAGGGACAATAACAAGTACATCCTGAAGTACAAAATCTACAGGGGCAGGGGTTCGTCACTGGATGAGCAGATCAATATTCTGAAGGAATATCTGGCACAGGAAAAGGACAGCGAGCGCTGGTCCTATGAGCTGGCGAAGCTCTACAAGGAAGCCGGGAGAACGCAGGAATGCATCAACACCTGCGACGATCTGGTGCTCTGGTATCAGAGCGGCAAGTATGTCATCAAGGCGCTGGAGCTGAAGAAGAAGATCGCGCCGCTCACCCCGAGGCAGCAGGAGATTTACGACAGCCGCTTTGATGAGGTGGCCCAGGATGATGACCAGGACGAGGAGTCCGAGGCTTCCTATCTGCAGCAGGCAAGGGCGGAGCGCGCAACGATTCAGCAGGATGCGATCAAGTCGGAACTTGCGGAGGATATTTCGAGGGCAGCGCGGGCAAAGCAGCAGGCGGAGGCTGAGATGGCCCGGAAGGAAGCAGAACAGCCGCTCGGTCAGCCCGCTGCAGAGGAAACGGCAGGGACAACGCAGCAGATGCAGCCGGCCGGGCAGTCAGCTGAGCAGCCAGGTGAACAGCCGGCGGCGCAGGAAACAGCGGCTTCC
>USJM01000320.1 GCA_900555005.1 uncultured Lachnospiraceae bacterium
CATCAGAAGCTCGTGATTGCGGACCGGTTCGGCCCGTTCGTGACGAATGTTCTGGCAAATTATCAGAATGCGTCAGGCAGCCTGTTGCTTTTTACGATGTTCCTGTATGCGGTGCAGTTGTATACAGATTTTTCTGGCTGTGTTGACATTGCCAGAGGAATGTCGCAGATCTTCGGAATTGAGATTGAACAGAATTTCCGGCAGCCCTACTTTGCAACGAGCGTTGATGATTTCTGGAGAAGATGGCATATTACACTCGGCGCCTGGTTCCGCGATTATCTGTATATGCCTGTATCGATCTCCGGATTCGTGAAGAAGTTTTCGAGAGCCATGCGGAAAAAATTTGGCGCTGTTGCAGGACAGAATACGACGACGGTCTGCGCATTGATCCTCGTCTGGATTGCAACGGGGCTCTGGCATGGGACGGGCTGGAATTACATGCTCTGGGGAGCCTGGCAGGGCGGGATCATCATTCTGAGTGTCATTCTGAAGCCAGTGTATCCGAAGATGCTGAAGGTGCTCCACTTTGATCCGGATTCCCCTGAGTTTCATGTTTTCCGGATTCTCAGAACATTCCTCCTGTGTGGGATTATTCCGAGAACGTTTGTGAAGGCGCCTTCTCTTGGGGCGGCTGCGGTGATTTTGAAAAAAATGCTGACGAGTCCTGGTCTTGGTGTGTTCCGGCATACAGTCTTCACTTATGGGCTGGGGAAAATGGAGTTTTTGATCGGTTTTGCAGGGCTTTTTCTTCTGTTCCTGACTTCGGTAATGAAGGAGCGGGGATGGCAGATCAGGGCGCATCTGGCCGGAAGGAATCTTGTTTTCCGGTGGAGCATCTATCTTTTCCTCTTTTTCTTTGTCATTCTGTGTGGAAAGTATGGCCCGGGATACAATGCAGCGTCCTTTATTTATATGGGCTTTTAAGCAAGTAACGGATGGAGGTGTACGGTGTTTACTTCAGTGTTGTCGATTTTCAGGGAAGCTGCGAAGAATTCTCCAGATGCACTCTGCATTGTTGATGCAGACGGAGAGCATACCTATGGGCAGATGATGAGAGATGCAGAGGGAGCAGCGGCGTTCCTTCGCGCAAAAGGAGCAGATCTCGGAAGATGCGTCATTGCTTCGTATGATGGAAAGGCACATTACCTGTCACTTGAAATCGCCTGCTGGCTGATCGGTGCAATTTTTGTTCCTGTAGAGGATGATGCAGCAGATGAGCGGATTCTCAGTATCTATCAGGAGACGGATCCGGTATTGTTTGTATCAGACCGAAAGCCTGCTTCGGAGGACCTGAACAGAATAACGGCCTCTTATGAGGAACTGTCAGAAGGTGAGCCGGTAAGGGACGCTGTGTACCATGTGCCGACCGGAGAAGAAACTGCCGAGATCCTTTTCACAACCGGGACGACTGGAAAGTCAAAGGGTGTGGAACTGACTCATGCGAATGATGTTGCGCTTGCCCAGAATGTTGCGGAAGGGGTTCATATGCGCGATGGAAACAGGGAGCTGATCCCCCTGCCGCTCAGCCATGCCCATGCGATCCGTACACTCTATGCGATTTATTCCAAACATGGAGCGGCGCTTCTTGTCCGCGGTGTGACACAGGTGCGCAGAATCTATGAACTGATGAGGGATTATCATGCGACGGCGATTGATCTTTCACCAACTGCGGCATCGGTACTCCTCAAGCTTTCAAGAGGAAGATTCTCGGAGTTTGCCGGCCAGCTGGACTATGTGCAGGTCGGGACTGCTTACCTGAATGACGAGATCAAGGAAAATTTGAGAGCAACATTTCCAGGGATACGACTTTACAATTGTTATGGATCCACAGAGTCCGGGAGAAGCTGTTTTCTGGATTTTTCCGGGAATGAAGACAGGAAGCATTGCATCGGCAAACCGGCTGTGAACGCGCAGTTCTTCGTAACGAATGCAAACCACGAAATCATTCATTCTGATGAAAAGCATACAGGACTGATTGCGACCAGAGGCGCCATGAATATGAAGGGCTACTGGAAGCAGAAGGAACTGACAGAAAGCGTTATGAAGGATGGGTACATCTTCGAAATGACGCTGGATCAGGATAGCAAGTTGATTGATGTTGACCCTGTCAAGACTAGTAACGGTTTGATTACTGCTGTTGATGGCAAGAAGATCAGCATTGACAATGAAATCTACTTCCTGACTGACGACACGAGTATATCAACGATGGTATTGCTCTGGATAAACTGGCACCTAATGCATATGTTTCTTATCTCTATGATGCGGATAAGAACCTGACCTTGCTTGTTG
>USJM01000321.1 GCA_900555005.1 uncultured Lachnospiraceae bacterium
AAATGCGCACCGCCCACCGGTATTCTCTTGCTTTGTCTGCCTGCTCACAGACTCAGATGATTCCGGAGCTTTCTCCGACATCTTCCGGAAGCCTTCCCCGGAATGGTTTACTGCTTGTCCTCGCCGTAGATATGCTCAACCATCTGATGCATCACAGCTGCAGAAGCCTTCAGCTTTCCAAGCTCCTCATCTGTCAGCGGAAGGATGATCTTCTTCTCAACACCGTTCGGGCCGACCAGGCAGGACACGGAAACGCAGACATCTCTCAGGCCGTACTCGCCATGCATCATGGTGGAGATGGTCGTGACTGAATTCTCGGAGGAAAGGATCATGCGGCAAAGCTTGACGACGGAGACTGCAATCGCATAGAAGGTTGCACCCTTGTCTGCAATGATGACGCCGCCGGACTTGCGGACTGTATCAATGATGCGGTCCGGATCAAATTCTGCATCCTTGTTTTTCGCATAGGTCTTGTAATACTCAGCAACCGGCACGCCAGCCACATGTGCTACAGACCACGGAACGAAGGAAGAATCGCCGTGCTCACCGAAGACATAGGCATGAACGTTCTTCGAGGAAACGCCGCACTCATCAGCAATCAGATGTCTCAGTCTCGCAGAGTCAAGCTGTGTGCCGGATCCGATGATCTGGCTCTCCGGAATTCCGGACTCCTTCATGAACACATAGGTCAGGATATCGACAGGATTGGAAACGATGATGTACTTCGCATATGGGCACACCGGAGCGATCTTACCCGCAATGTCACGCATGATGCCGACGTTCGTCTTTGCAAGATCCAGTCTGGTCATTCCCGGCTTTCTTCCCATGCCGGACGTGATGATGACGATGTTGGATCCCTTCGCATCTGCGTAGTCACCCGAAGTGACGCTGATCGGATCACGGAATGCAGTGGACTGCACGATATCAAGTGCCTCACCGTTTGCCTTTTTCTCGTTGATGTCGATCAGAAGGATTTCTGTCGCGAGCGTCTCAAGTGAAAGTGTGTAAGCGATTGTTGCTCCTACGGAGCCTGCTCCAATAATTGTAATTTTGGTTGCCATATTCGTTCCCTTCCTGAATTGTCTATGTGACTTTCCAACTCTAACAGAGAAATCATGTATGAATCTTCATACATCTCACGCATCATAGCATGATGTGAAAACATTGTCAATGAAGCTACTGGATGTGTTCCGCCAGTACATTCGCCTGGCTCTCGATGTGCTTCTGGAGCTCCTGAGCGGCACGATCCTCGTCATACGCCTCAAGCGCACTTATGATGTTCCGGTGCGCCTGCACCAGGATCGGGTAGGTCTCAGGATCCTTCAGGTTCTCCAGCCTGTACCGGTAAAGCTCCTCCCGCAGCTGCGTCAGGGACTGGGTCAGGCGGCGGTTATGCGCCGTCTCCGTGATCCGCTCGTGAAATTGAACGTCCAGCCGGGCAGATGTCTGCATGTCGTTTTTCTCAAGGGAAAGCTCGAATTCCTGCTCCAGCTTTTTCAGCGTCTGGATCGTCAGCTCATCCATGTTGCGGCATGCCTTGCGGACCGCGAGCTCTTCCAGTGCCTCCCGGACCTCCAGCGCATCTCTCAGATCGGATTCCTTGATCGGTTCGACAATGGTTCCCCGCCGCACGCTCATCCGCACGAGCCCTTCCATGCTTAAAAGCCGCATCGCCTCCCGCACCGGCGTCCTGCTCACACCCAGGACACTGCTGAGCTGAAGTTCCATCAGCCTTGTCCCGGGTGGAAGCGTACCTTCCAGTATGGCATCGCGAAGCGTATGGAAAACCACATCCCTGAGCGGAAGTGAATCATCTGCCTCCAGTTTCAGTTTATCAATCGCCGCTTCTGTCATATGTATCTGTTCTCCTGTTATAAGGTCTTGTGAGGCAGACGAAAGATGCATCTGTCCCCCGTGCAAGAGCATCCCTTGCCGCTTCCGCCTTCCTGTCGTCATCAAAGATGCCGAATACACTCGGGCCGCTTCCGCTCATCATAGACACCAGCGCCCCCTGCTCCAACATTGCTGCCTTGATTCTGGAAATAACAGGATACCGGACCTCGGTCACGGATTCCAGAACATTGCCGCAGAGACTGCAGACCCCTGCCAGATCGCGGTTCCGCGCCGCTTCTACCTGAGCATCCGTATCCGGGTGGCGGATATCGGCCGTCATATGAAGCGCATCGAAGACAGCCTTCGTGGATACATGGATATCCGGCTTTGCAATCAGGATCCTGCAGTCCGGGAGCGCCGGAAGCGGGGTCAGGATTTCGCCGATTCCTT
>USJM01000322.1 GCA_900555005.1 uncultured Lachnospiraceae bacterium
GGGCAACGATATGATCCGCCCCGGGCAGGAAGGCAGCGAATATGGTCTGTTCCTCCGGAAGAATGGGAAAACCGTGAATCTCGCAGCGCCCATCTGGAACTGGGGAAGATTCTATGAACGGATCATCAGTGATATTCTGCAGGGAAACTGGGACAGTGGAGACGATGTGAAGTCCAGGAATGCAGTCAACTACTGGTGGGGGATTTCAAGTGGAATCATCGATCTTGTCCTTTCCGGCAACCTTCCGCATGGGGTACGGCGGTTTGCCGATGTGATGCGGAGCCGGATTGCGGAGGAGGACTGGCTGCTGAATCCTTTCGCGGGAAAGCTTTTCCTGCAGGATGGCCGTGCAATCGGGACAGATACGGGGGCGCTTCCTGCGCAGGAGGTGATTACGATGAATTACCTTCTCGAAGGCATCGTGGGCAGCATTCCCTCGCTCGATGAGCTGAATCAGGAGTCGAGAGACCGGATTGCGATGCAGCAGATTATCACGCCGGAGTCTGTGAATGCAGCGACAGCAAAGCACACACCGGTCCAGGTGGTGGAGAAGGTCATCATGACCAGTGAGAACCGCCAAAGGAAGCCGTATCGGAAGAGAATAATACCTGAACGGCAGGTTAGAAAGTTGAGATGGATTGATGATGAAAATCCTCCTGGTTGCGGATGAACCGTGTAAATCGTACTGGGACTACTATGATGAGTCAAAGCTGAAGGGAATTGACCTGATCCTCTCGGCCGGGGATCTTCCGCCTGAATACCTGTCGTTCCTTGTGACATTTGCAAACTGCCCGCTCTTATATGTTCATGGAAATCATGACGCCAAGTATCAGGAAAGGCCGCCGGAAGGCTGTATCAATATTGATGACAGGGTCTATGTCTACAATGGCGTGCGGATCCTGGGGCTGGGCGGAAGCCAGCGATATGGATTCGGCGACTATCAGTATACAGAGAAGGAGATGCAGAAGCGGGCGAAGAAAGTCCGCTTTCAGATCATGAGAAGACACGGGATTGATATCCTGCTGACGCACGCTCCGATGCGCGGATGCGGCGACCAGGACGATCTGCCGCACCAGGGATTTGACACATTCCGGGACATTGTGACACGCTACAAGCCAGCCTACATGGTGCACGGGCATGTGCATAAGTCCTACGCCTATGATTTCCGCCGCACAAGGCAGGTTGACAGCACGACGGTGATCAATGCGTATGAACGGTACATTCTGGATTATCCATCCTGACGGGGAACGGAATTGTGACAAATACAGACCATAATCAGAAAGACTCAAAAGGGACCTGGCACAGAACGCGCCAGGTCTTTCGCACACCAGTCAGGTATCCGGACCGGATTTACAGCTACTTTTTCAGGGAGTGGAGGACGCTTCTGATTGTAGCCGTGAGCGGGACTTTGTTTAATCTCGGACAGTCGCTCTGTGCCATGCGTCAGGGACAGCTGGTTGATGCCATTGCCGCGCAGGAAAGGCATGGCAGCGGAGCGGTTCTTCACGCAGCGGGTGTTTTCCTTCTGACTGTCATCGTGGTGCAGCTGCTGCGTCTGGCAAAGCGATACTATGTAAGACGGTTTGCGAATGCGACGGATATCTCCATGCGGATGATGGTATACAATCATATCATCCACGAAGACATCAGCAGACTGGAAGCTGAAAATTCCGGACAGGTGATGACGAAGGCGCTGGGGGATGTTGACCTGACAGTCGAAGGCATGCGGAAGGCAACAACAGAAGTCTTTGATACCGGTGTTCTCCTGGCCGGTTATCTTGTGACGATGCTGAGGGGAAGCATTCCGTGCACAGTGTTGTCTCTGCTGCCGGTTCCGTTCGCACTGCTGGCTGCGCGGTTCTTAAAAAGGTATGTTGAGGCATCAAACAGGAGAGCCCGTGAGATGAGTGCCCAGGTGGCCGGCGCAAGCCTGGATGCGGTCCGGAACAGCCTGCTCTATCGTGTGACTGGATCAGCCGGCAGGCAGGAGACGGCTTATGAGAGCCGCCTGTCTGCTCTTGAAAAGGAGCAGATATCAGCCGGTATTCTGGAAAATGCCATGCAGCCGGCCTATAACGCAATCACACTCTGCGGGGCGCTTGTGGTCCTTTTCTATGGCGGGCGGCTTGTTCTTGCCGGAAACTGGACAGTGGGAGCGTTTACGGCTTACCTCACGATTTTTCTGGCCTTTTCGCTGAAAATCGCCAAGGTATCAAAGCTTCTGAACGCTTGTCAGAAGGCAGGCGTCTCCTGGAAACGG
>USJM01000323.1 GCA_900555005.1 uncultured Lachnospiraceae bacterium
CGCCCCTCCGGGCCCCGCCTAAACGCTTACAGCAGCCCGAGCTGCTCCATCGCATAGAAGATCCCATCCTCCTCGACCCGCTTCGTGATGAACGGATGATACGCCTCAAGCCCGGATCATGCTGCCCCATCGCGACCGGATGGCCGACGACCCGGAACATCTCCTCGTCGTTCGAGCTGTCGCCGAAGCCGTACGCATCCGCCCTCGTCAGATGAAGATAATCGAGGATGCGATCGACCGCTGCGCCTTTCCGTGCCCGATCGGCACATTCTCATAGAAGCCGCCGCCCGTCACATGGCTGCAGCCCTTGATTCTCACGCCCGCGTCCTTCACACTCCGAAGCGCCTTCACATAGATCTTCGTCGGGCGCAGGAGCACCTCTCCCAGCGTCGCACCGAGCGATTCATGATAGGTGCCCAGCGTCTTTTCATCACAGGAAAAGACAGAGCGCACCAGGGAGAAACCGTTGCTGTGCACGCCGGAGGAAGCAATCCCCACCAGCACATCGCCCGGCCGGATGTCCGCGCCTGTGATCAGGTCCTTTTTATCTGCCACGCCCACCGAGAAGCCGGCCAGGTCATATTCATTCTCCGGGTAGAAGCCCGGCATCTCTGCCGTCTCACCGCCGATCAGCGCCGAGCCGGACTGGACGCAGCCCTCCGCCACACCGGAGACAATCTTCGCAATCTTCTCTGGATGATTCTTCCCGCACGCAATATAGTCCAGGAAGAACAGCGGCTCCCCGCCCGCGCAGGCCACATCGTTGACACACATCGCAACACAGTCGATTCCAACCGTATCATGGCGGTCCATCACGAAGGCCAGCTTCAGCTTCGTTCCGACACCGTCCGTCCCGGACAGAAGCGTCGGGTGTTCATTCCCTTCACCGCATCCATCGAAAAGGCACCCGAAAAGCCGCCAAGGTCGGTCATGACCTCCGGTCTCATGGTGCGTGCGACAAACTGCTTCATCAGTCTGACAGACTCATACCCTGCCTCGATGTCAACCCCTGCGCTTCTGTAATCCATAAAGGCCCCCTATTCCCGTATCAGTACTCCTTGTACCCGACTTCCTGCAGCCTTGCATCCTTCTTCTGAACGGCTTCACACTGCTTTCCGGCATACGCCTTCAGCTTTTCCAGAAGCGCCGGACTGCTGATGGCCAGCATCCGGACGGCGAGAAGCGCCGCATTCTTTGTTCCGTCGATCGCAACCGTTGCCACCGGAATGCCGGACGGCATCTGAAGGATCGAGTACAGACTGTCCTCCCCGCCCAGCGTCTTTGAGTAAAGAGGGACACCGATGACCGGCAGCGGGAACAGCGCCGCGCACATCCCCGGCAGATGGGCTGCCATGCCGGCACCGGCGATGATCACCTTCAGGCCTCTTGCCTCCGCGCCCTTTGCGTCTCAAAGAACACATCCGGCTCCCTGTGAGCGGATATGACTCTCATCTCATACGGGACTCCGAATTCTTCCAGAATCGCCGCAGCTTTCGACATGACTGGCAGATCCGAGTCACTGCCCATCACAATTCCGACAACCGGCTTCTCCATCTTCCGTTTCCTCCTGATTTTTTACCGCTTTATCCTACCTTAATTGGGTCGCTTTCGCAAGCCATGCCTTATGCATCCGCATCAAGCGGCCCGTTCAGCTCCTCTGTCCCCTCCAGCACAAACCGGCCATCCCGGATGATTTCCTTCCTGTAGCTTCCATCCTCATTCTCCACCTCGATCAGCCCCAGCTCCTCGTAGGGAATCGTGATATCCGTGTGGCAGTTGAAATAGGCCTTCGAGACATCCTCCTTCCGGAGTCTCGAGAAATCATTCTCCCGGGCGACGATCATCTTTCCGTCCGGATTGCGCGTCACATTGTCCTCATCCCAGCTGTAGCAGGTGTCGCCCACCGCAAAGTGCGGACCTGTCTTCTCCGCGATCAGGATGTCCATCTTCGGTCCGATCTGATACTTCCGAATCATCGCGTAGGCGGTCGTATTGGTCCCGATCGCAAACTCGCCCATCGGCAGCGTCTTGTGATGGAACAGAATGTTTTCCTCGATGTATGCCCGGTTTTCCTCCTCCGACTCGAAGTTGGAGCAGGAATAATCGGTGATGCAGCCATCCTTGAAATGAAGCTCCAGATCCCGGAAGCTCAGTCCCTGCAGATAAACCTGGCTGACAAACAGCACACCGTCCGTCCCCTTCAGAACCGGAGACGTGAACACCTCGCCCACCGGGATGTTGACGTCCGCGCCGCAGTTC
>USJM01000324.1 GCA_900555005.1 uncultured Lachnospiraceae bacterium
GCCCCCGGAGGCCCCGGGGGCCCGCCGCCGCCATTCTCACCTGTTTGCGGCTCAAAGACACCGATCTTGATGGTGTCATCTGCTGCGAGCGCCGTCATGGACATGACCGGCATCGTCGCGGCTGCCATTGCCGCTGCACAGATTACGGAAATCATCTTCTTGTTCATAATCATCCCTCCTCTTTCCGAAGCCTTCGGTTTGTGCGTGTAGCGCGGACAATTGTCTTTATATCGGCTACATGTCACGAATTATATCACTCACAGCCCTTCAATGCAAGAAAGAAGGAAAACTTTTTCGGTCTTTCCCTGAAGTTCTGCAAATGTTTGTGCATCGAAAAAGGGGATGCAGACTTGATAAAGGTCTGCATCCCCTTTGATGTTGAGATAAGAATACGCCAACTGAACGGACTTGTCCATCCCTTTTTTCTGTTTGGGGTGTGATTTTTGCGATATTTTCCGGTTTCTCCTATATTTTTTATGCCTGTGTCCGTCATTATCCGGCTTCTCAAATTTTTCAGAAGCATGCAGCGGACCTCACACCGCCAGGACGGCAGGCAGCAAACCGCAGGCGCCTCACCGCACGGTGACCGTCACCTGCCTGACGATGGAAGCGCTTTCCAGATTGATGGCACGAATCGTAATGGTTGCGGTTCCCTTCCGTTTCGCCGTCAGTTTTCCGGTGGGGGATACGGTCACCACCTTCTTGTTGGAGCTCTTGTACCGAATCCGGCTTGTCGCATTCGCCGGTGTGAGCTTTGGATACAGCTGCCTGGTCCTGCCCTTCTTCAGCGTATATGCCGTGCGGACATGCCGGATCGCCGTTGCATCGACACCGGTGACCGTCACTGTCACCTTCACCGAAACCTTTCCGGATGTGACCGTGACCTTGCAGCGCCCCGGCGCTACGCCGCGGATCTTTCCGGATGCATAAACCTTTGCAACTCTCGGATTCGAGCTCTTGTACGTCACCGGATTCTGGCTTGTCAGCGGAGAAAGCACCGGCGTCAGCCTGCTGCGCTGTCCCTTCTTGATCGTGACCGTCGACGGAAGGCCCGTGATCGCCCTTGTCTTCACGATCCCCTTCTGAACCTTCACGAGCGCCTTGATCTGCAGCCCGCTGGCAGCCGTCGCCGTAATCGTGGCTCTGCCCTTCCTGCGTGCGCGGATCGTGCAGGTTCCATTAAACTTGCCGGAGACTGTGAAGATCTTCCGGTCCGAGGACTCCCACTTCTGGATATAATCACCGTTCCCAGTGCCACACAGAACTTATCCGTGGCCTTCCCCGCCTGAACCGGCACGGACGTCATGTTCGCCGGATCGTCGGTGTCAGCTTCGGGACCGACTCCGTCTCCTTGTACCCGCAGACCGTGCAGACATGCTCCCGCTCACCGGCGGCCCAGACCGTAGCTTCCTTCGTCACCTTCCAGTCGCCGTAGGTATGGTTTGCCGTGTCAATCGTAAAGGTCACAGTCCTCGCGCCATAGACCGCATCCGGTGAATACTTCGACCAAAGCCGGCAGGTCACGATGCAGGACGGATCATCAATACCCTTCAAGGTTGCCGTTGTCAGGATAGAATCCGCATTCGAAGACATTCTCTCAGTACCAAAGGAGTCATACTCATCGTCAGGATTCCAATCCGTCCCAAGCTCGTCGCCATACAGCTTCAGGCTCCCCTTGATCTCCATCTGCGCGACGCCGGAACCTGCGACAGTGTCAACCTTTGGAGAAACATGAAGAGATGTATCCTTCGTATCGATCTCAAGCGGGTCACGAACGATATAGACCAGTGTGTAATCCTTATTCCGATTTGCATCCGCCTCTCCGGCTACCGTGACTGTGCAGAAGTAGGCATAGACACCTTCCTTCAGCGTCGTTTCTGCCGTGTCGGATACACTTCCTCCATCCTCCTTCGGCTGTGCTCCCGACAGCCGATCAATGATCTCCGTACTGGTATTGCTTGTCCAGGAAAAGGTTACCGAAGCATTCTTGCTCAGATTCGCGGCTTCCGCTCTCAGCGTCAGCTTCGTCCCATTCGCTGCTCCCCGATCTGCCCAGACAATCATTGCGTCTGACCGTCCGCCGTAGTTCGGGGTCTGTCCGTCAATCGACGCCGTCAGCCTGACTTCTCCCTGAACCTTTGCCGGCTCCTCTGCCAGCTTTCTCTCGTCCAGCTGCGCTGTCTCTGTCTGACCGGCCGCTGCCTGCTCAGCCTCGATCTGATCCGAAGCTGGCTGCGCGGACTCTGTCTGAC
>USJM01000325.1 GCA_900555005.1 uncultured Lachnospiraceae bacterium
AGCGGGCTGGAAAGAGTGATACGAGACCCTGGCTGCTGAGCTGGGTCCGATCCGGGGAATGTGCGGCGGCGGACCGGAAAAAGGACCGCATCTTTCTTGTGGATCCGCTTCTGGTCTACTGGTGCCGGCGGGGAAACTGGACCATCACGCAGTATTTCCCAAGGCTGTTCGGGAGCAGACTTCTTCAGAAAACGCTGGGAGAGGTCTGCAGGGAGACGGAGCGGCAGATGAGAGCGGCAGCCAGGTATCGGAACCTGAAGCCGGGTACGCTGGACGAGAAGCTGAGGCAGCTGGTGGAGCAGACGGTTCAGGCGTATCTCAGAGAACGGGCCGGGGAGCAGGAGACGGCTGCCAGACAGGAGATCCGGCTCGATCTCGGGAAGCTCAGCGGGATCCGCTCAGATGCGGATTATACGAGAGATCAGCTTCTTGATGGCATCGAGGATGAAACAGATGCGCCTGATGCCGCGCTGACATCCGCTCTCCCATCAGAGCTGCCTGTCTCTGCACCACAGCTGCACCGCGTGCCAAGCTGACGGCACAGTCATACGGAACCACTTCGGAAAAGCCCGGGCTGCGCCGCGTGCCTCCTCAGACGGCCTTCGGGCTGTCTGAGGAGGAAACTGACATTCTGCGCATGCTCCTTGCAGGGGAGAATCCTGCTTCCTACATCAGAGCGCACCATCTGTACCCGGCTGTCGTTGCGGATTCCATCAATGAAAAGCTGTTTGAAGAAATCGGAGACTCGGTTGTGGAGGAGGAGAACGGGAGCCTATCGCTGATCGAGGACTACCTCACAGATCTGCAGGCTCTTCTGCCGCAATAAAAAGCATTGACAGAAGGAGCCGGCAGACGTATGATACGTATCACCGTTAATATTTAACACTGATAATATTTAACGGAGATAATAGTTGTTAAAACATGTAAAGGAGGACCGTTTTGAATCAGCTGGAAGAAGAACTGCTGCGGACGCTGCATCAGTTCCCGAAGCTGCGCTCAGAGTTCAGCATCCCCGGAATCAGCAGAGGAAAACTGATGCTGATGAGTGCCGCGTGGGAGATCAGCCAGGGGGACGCTTCGCGCGGAATCCGGGTGAGCGAGCTGGTTGCCAGGCTGGAAATCCCGGCATCGGGCGTCTCACGGCTTTTAAAGGGACTCGAGGAGGACGGCATCCTGAAGCGCAGTCTTGACCCGAAGGATCGGAGAACCACCCTTGTGACATTTACGGAGGAAGGGGTGGATACGATGCGGAAGTGTACCGTCATGGTCGGGGACATGCTGGACAGCATCATCACCGGGATGGGGGAGGAGAAGGTGCAGACGCTCTGCAGCCTGCTGGATGAGCTGTACAGCCTGTCTGCCAGCGTGCTCCGTGCACAGGAGAAGAAAGGCTTTCTGAAGAGGGAAACGGAATGAGATACATATTTGAAAATCTGAAGCAGTACTGGCGTTCTGTACTGCTTCTCGCTGTGCTTTTGGTTGTCCAGGGCTTCTGCGAGATGTCCATGCCGCAGTACACGCAGAACATCATCGATGTGGGCATCCAGAACAAAGGGCTTGAGCACACACACCGTCCAGCATCACGGCCGGGGAGTTTGAGGCGGCACAGATCTTTATGGACGATGCGCAGAAGCGGGAGTGGACGGATGCCTATGAAAAAGACGGGAACCACTATTCCCTTCAGAGCCTCAGCGGAGAGAAGCTGAAGGAGCTGGATGAAGACCTCCTGACGCCGCTGGTGATGGCTTACCAGCTCGGGCATATGTCGGAGGAATCGTTCCGCACGATGATGAAGACCCAGGCAGAGAATGCGCTTCAGTCACAGAAGCTGAAGGGTGCGCTTCTGGATGCCGCAAAAAAGCAGGCAGACCGGCTGAATTCAATGTCAGCGAAAGAAATCGCCGAGGCATATGGTCTGGACATCACCACCTTCGAGGCGGAGGATGAAAAAGGAAATATATCTACATATGTCGATGTAAGACCGGCAATTCAGAAGATGATTGACAGCAGTCAGATGAGCGAAGACAGCCTCAGCCAGATGAAGAAGCAGATCACGGACACCATCAGCGAGACAGGTTCCCAGACCATGCGTGCGATGGCGATCCGGTATGCCGCGGAGGCGGACAAGGCCGCCGGGATCGATGTCGACAAGATACAGAAGCAGTATCTGTGGCTCAGCGGCGGAAGGATGATTCTGATGGCACTTCTGATGGGGGCTGCCCCCGTGGCCGGATAATTTGTCGCCTCCCCA
>USJM01000326.1 GCA_900555005.1 uncultured Lachnospiraceae bacterium
CACAGAACGATGCCGTCTGCCGCGGCCTGCCGCGCACACTTTGTATAACGTTCCCAGTCTAGCGTCTGCAATCGGGTGGGTATGTCCATATTCTTCTGTTTCTCCTCCATTTCAAGAAAGGCCGCCGGAAATGAATTCCGGCGGTCCTTCATCTCTTGCTTCTTGCCCAGCTCTCAGTCAGCGTCGCTGAACTCATCCTTGCCTGCGCCGCAGATCGGGCAGACAAAATCATCCGGGATATCCTCCCACTTTGTTCCAGGAGCGATTCCGCCCTCCGGATACCCTTCTGCCTCGTCATACTCCCAGCCGCAGACATCGCAAACCTTTTTCATGTTGTGATCCTCCTGTTCCATCTTTGAGTTCCAGGTCATGAATGACTCTGGATCATATTTGTCTTCAGATAATGGTATAGTTGCCTAAAGCGCAGCATTTGTCAAGTAAAACAATCCTGAAGCCGTCACTGCAGTTTTTCGAAATCACTCGCCGGATGCTTGCAGATCGGGCAGATAAAGTCTGGCGGAAGGACCTCCCCCTCATAGACATATCCGCAGATTCTGCAGACCCAGCCCACCTTCTTCTCTTCCACAGGCTGTGGCTTCGGCTTGATGTGGGCAAAGTAATACTCATACGTCACAGACGGGACATCCGAAAGAACTCTGCACTCCGTGACCTCTGCGATAAAGACGGTATGCGTCTCAAATTCGACTTCCTGAACAACCTTCGCGGAAAGGAGCGCATTCGTTCCCCTTGTCACATAGGTCAGTCCATTCGCAGACCGGCTGTAATCCGTGAAATCAGCAAACTTGTCCGCAGACTTTCCACTCTGGAAGCCAAATTGCCTGAACAGATCGAAGGTTGCATCCTGTGCCAGAATAGAAACATTGAACACCCCGGCCTTCTTGATCATATCATGCGTATAGCCGTTCCGGTTGACCGCCACCTGGATCCGGTTCGGCTTCTCTGTAACCTGGATCACCGTATTGACGATGCACCCGTTATCCTTCTCACCATCCCTCGCTGTCAGAATGAAAAGACCATAGCTGAGCTTGAACATCGCCTTGGGGTCCAGCACCGGTGCGCCGGCGTCTGTTCCTCCGCCCTTCTCGTCTGTCTTTGTGACTTCTGTTTTTTTCGGAATGGTCGCATCAATGGCGTCCGCAATCACATCCAGCTGTGACAGCTGATCTTCCTTCAGCGCGGACTTGATCGTCAGCGTCTCGTTGAGCACGTTGAGATTCTTGCACCTCTCGAGCAGTTCCCGCATCAGCTTGCCGCTGGTCGGGGCCCAGGAACCATTCTCGATGACAGCAACCGTGCGGTTCTGGATGTTATGCTCAACCAGGTCATAAAGGAAAGCTTCCATCTGAACAAAGATGCCTGCATTGTACGTTGTCGACGCCAGCACCAGATGACTGTACTTGAAGACGGCAGAAATAATCTCCGACGGCGGTGTCACGGAGGTGTCAAACATCACCGTCTTGATGCCCTTCTCCCGCAGACGGACTGCCAGGCACTCTGCAGCATTCTCGGTGTGATGATAGACAGAGGCATAGGCGATGACGACACCTGTCTCCTCCGGCTTGTAGGCTGCCCAGTGCTGATACTTGTCAATATAATCTCCGATGTTCTTCCGCCATACAAAACCATGCAGCGGGCACAGATACTTGATGTCAAGCCCTGACGCCTTCTTCAGCGCAGCTGTCACTTGTGTTCCGTATTTTCCGACAATGTTGCTGTAGTATCTTCTGGCTTCATCCAGGTAATCCCTCATGAAGTCTACTTCACCGCAAACAGGGCACCGTTCAGCGCACCGAAGGTGCCGAATGCGTCCGCCGAAAACAGCGTTCCGCTCGTCTTGTCATAGGTCATCATGACCTCCGGCCAGTGAACCATCGGCGCGTCGACAAACGTGAGCTCATGCCTGCCGGCAGAGAAGACATCCCCTTCCTTCACAAGATGGACCCTGTCCTCAACATCGAACGTGAAAAACTGCTTCATCAACGTCTTCGTAAGAACCAAGGTTCTCATCGATCGGACGTTCTTTTGTGATTACCTGGCAAGGTCCGTTAGGATCCAGCTGATGTGTTGCTTTTGCATCCAGCCATGAAACGGCACCGCAAAGTCCAAGTCTCTCAGGTGTAACAACACATCGTGAGACGGGGAGAATGCCTGGCAGAGGATACAGCTGTAATATACATCTACAGATTCGTCTGTCAGAGTATTCAGACGGTCATCACGTTTCTCGAAG
>USJM01000327.1 GCA_900555005.1 uncultured Lachnospiraceae bacterium
AACTCCCACACCTTCCCCAGAGCCTGAAAAGCAGGAGCCAGTGACCGGAAGTGAGGCGTCGCAGGCAGATTATATCCTTAATACCAACACGAGAAGTTCCACTATCCCACCTGTTCCAGCGTGAACGATATGAAGGAAAAGAACAAGCAGGAGTTCTTCGGCACCCGTGATGAGGCCATTTCAAATGGGTATTCTCCCTGTGGCCGTTGCAAGCCTTGACTGGTCGGCCAAGTAGGAAATCTTATTTCTTGTTAAGTGTGGTGAAACGATTGTGGATCACTTGAGGGACTATTCGATTGATTACATCAGGACACGCTGTTTGGATGTAATCAACAATCAATACAAAACCGTGAGTTAGCATGCCAGGGAGAGAGAATGGCCTGTCAGTGTCCTTATTCTGAGCAGAAACACTGCTGCGTTTTCTCCGATACTGCGATAATGATTGCTCAAGAAACTGGCTGTGAGGATGATTGGCAGGAATAATTCAACGAGTTCTCGGAATGTGACAGAATCGGCAGACTGTGATATGATGAGGTTGCTGCTTCAAGCAGCGAGACCAATTTGATAAGCGAGGTAACCTAAATTGAATTTGAAAGAAGTAAGCGAACTGCGTCGCCGTTTTCGTATGGATCGGAATGCTATCAGCCGTATCTATGGCTGTTTTGTCAATAGCAGCCGTGAAATCGTTTCATACATCGATGAATCCATGGGGATTCTCCCGCAGGACGAAGCAGAGAAGTACCTGAACCTGCTGAAGAAGGCTCTTTCCGGCAAACTTGGGAAGAACCTGATCGATATTATCTTCTCCACGGAGCAGGTAGCTGACAGTGATGAGCATCGCCTTCTCATGGCACTGCGCGACTCGGAACTGAAAGATGGTGAGATCCGTGAGGAGTTCTATCAGAAAATCATCAACTCTCTTGACCTTGGGGACAGCAACTACCTGATCCTCCTGGCATATGACACATACGATGTCCCCCATAAGCATAAAAACGACGAGATGGATGCAGATGCATCCGATGCCGTATTCTCCTATGTTGTTTGCTGTGCCTGTCCTGTGAAGGAGCGCAAAGCGGAGTTGGCTTCTTCCCCGGAGACAATGAGTTCCACAGCTGTGCCGGTCAGATCGTTGCCGCACCGGAACTGGGATTCTTGTTCCCAGCCTTTGACGATCGTGCGGCCAATATCTACAATGCTTTGTTCTATTCCAGAAAGACAGATGAGATCCACCAGGAAGTCATCGACAGCGTATTTCATACCACAGCTCCCATGTCTGCCGCTGAGCAAAAGGAAGCATTCCAGAATGCTCTCAGCGAAGCTTTGGGTGATGCCTGTAATATGGAACTGGTCCAGTCTATCCATGACAGACTCCGCGACCAGATTGAACAGCATAAGGAGAGCCATGACCCCGAACCGCTGGAACTCTCCGTCAGTGATGCGGCAGAAATCCTGCGCGATAACGGTGTGGAAGAGGAGAAGATCCTTGCGTCCGTGATAGTTGCGCCACCCAGTTCGGTGATGGAGCAACACTGAACCCGGCCAATCTGATTGATAGCAGCCGCTTTGAAGTTAAGACCGCCGATGCGACAATTTCGTCGATCCGGAGCATAGCTACTTGGTTGAGGCAAGGATCATTGATGGCCGGAAGTACTTGCTCATTCCCGCAGACGAGGATATTGAAGTCAATGGGTTTGGGGTTCGTGTCAAAGGCGAGTAAACGAAGACCGACTACGGAGGAATAATGATGGAATATAACAAATTGATCGCAGAGATGTCCCTTTCGGATGAGGTGGAGGGCTTCTATGTTTTGAAAGCTGCATATCCCAAGACAACCGCAACCGGCAAGCCGTTTTTGAGCGCCTCTCTGTCGGATCGATCCGGCTCCATCGAAATAAAAGTATGGGACTATTCTGCCCCATCTCCTCTGCAGATGAAGGCAATGTTGTGAAGATCCGTGGCACTGTCTCTGAGTTCAGAGGCACCCCGCAGATTACTGTCGATCGGATCCGTTTGGCTGACGACAATGATACTTACGACCTGTCCGCCTTGGTCCCGGTGGCTCCCATTGATGTGGACACTACGATGGCAGAAGTGGAGAGACTGATCAGTTCGATTACGGATGCTGACTACAGGAAGATTTGCAGCACGATGATGGCCCGCCATAAGGAGTCCCTGAAGACGATCCCAGCAGCCAAAAGCGTCCACCACGGCTTTATCTCCGGACTTCTGATGCACACTGCG
>USJM01000328.1 GCA_900555005.1 uncultured Lachnospiraceae bacterium
AAGAATGGGAGCTACCATATGAGCTGCGACAGAATGACAATTGATCTGAGCGGGGAGATCGGGGAAGAGGAGCTTCAGGAGATCGAACAGCGGGCGAACGAGATTGTCTGGAACAATGTGCCGCTCCATACGGATGTCTATACGGAGCAGGAAGCGGAAGGTGTTCAGTTCCGAAGCAAGAAAGAACTCCACGGCATGATCCGTGTTGTGACGATTCCGGGAGCGGATGTCTGTGCCTGCTGCGGAACCCATGTCCGGTATACGGGCGAAATCGGGCCGATCCGTCTGATTGCACATGAGCGTTTCCGGGGTGGCATCCGCATAGAGATGATGTGCGGACGTTGGGCATACAATTATATGTCGGGCATTCTCCGCCAGAACCGGGAGGTTTCAGCGCTGACGTCCTCGAAACCGCTGGAGACAGCTGCAGGTGTCGGGAAGCTGCTTGAGAGTGAAAAAGAGCTGAAGGGACAGCTTCTTGAACTGCGGTATGCGGAGATGGACAGAATGGCCCAGGCACTTGCGGACAAGGGCCCTGTGCTCATCTTTGCCCAGACCTATGACCCGGTGATGGTCCAGAAGCTGACCTCAAAGGTGATGGAAAAAAACGGCGGGGCAGCCTGTGTCCTTTCGGGGAGTGATGAGACCGGGTATTTTTATACGATAGGGCAGAAGGACGGGGATCTGAGATCGCTGGTCCATGAGATGAATCAGGCTCTAGGCGGAAAAGGCGGCGGCCGGCCGTATTTTCTTCAGGGCTCGGTGAAGGCCGGCAAAGAGCAGGTGGAGACATTTCTGAAAGAGAAAATACCCGGTCTGCTTGTGCAGCAGATCCAGCCATTGAGCTGACAAATACTGCGTCCTTCAGACGTCCATACGCAGCCTTATCCGTCCCGGCAAGAGCTTCAGCTTCCATGAACTGGCAAAAGATTGGAAGTAATCCGGGGCGGAAGATGAGACCGCCTGCCTGTTTTGACGCACCGGGATGGATCATGTATAATAATTAAGTTGTGTAATTTTTTACTGTCTTATTAGCCTGAAATGATGTGTGAGGGATCAGATAGATGTGTGGAATTGTCGGATATAACGGAACCGTACAGGCAGCGCCGCTGCTCCTGGAGGGGTTATCGAAGCTGGAATACAGGGGCTATGACTCGGCTGGTCTTGCAGTCGTCAACGACAAGACAGGCAGCATCGATATTGTCAAGGCAAAGGGACGCCTGAAAATCCTCGCCGAGAAGACGGATGATGGCCGGGCGATGCAGGGAACAATCGGAATCGGGCACACCAGATGGGCGACCCACGGCGAGCCGTCCATCACCAATGCGCATCCGCATTACAGCGATGACAGACAGGTAGTCCTGGTTCACAACGGGATCATCGAGAACTATGTGCAGCTGAGAGAGAAGCTGGAAAAGAACGGGTATACCTTCTATTCCGAGACGGACACGGAGGTCGCCGCAAAGCTGATCCATTATTATTATCAGAAGTACGATCATAACCCGATCGAGACGCTGTGCCGCATGATGTACCGTGTCAGAGGCAGTTATTCTTTCGGTATTCTGTTCAAGGACCGGCCGGGAGAGCTGTATGCAGTCCGCAAGGACAGTCCGCTGGTTGTCGGTGTTTCCGAGGATGAGAAGCATCCGGGTACGTTCATTGCATCGGACGTCACCCCCATCATGAAATACACCCGCCATGTGTATTATCTGGACAACTTCGAAATTGCCTGCCTGAAGAGCGATTCGATCGATTTCTGGAACATCGACAGAGAACACGTCGAGAAGGAACCGGTTGAGGTGAAGTGGGACACCCAGGCTGCAGAGAAAAGCGGGTACGAGCATTTCATGATCAAGGAAATCCACGAGCAGCCGAAGGCTGTCCGGGATACGATCAATGCCTATGTCAAGGATGGAAAGATTGACCTTTCGGAGACAGGTCTGACCGATGACTTCCTCAAGTCTCTCGATCAGCTGTATATCGTCGCCTGCGGAAGTGCCTATCATGTCGGTGTGGCAGCCCGCTATGTGATCGAAGATTTGACCTCGATCCATGTTGAAGTGGATCTGGCAAGCGAGTTCCGCTACAGAAACCTGAAGCTGAGAGACCGCTCCCTGGTCATCATCATCTCCCAGTCCGGAGAAACGGCAGACTCGCTGGCGGCACTCAGACTCGCGAAGGAGAAGGGCGTACAGACGCTCGCGATTGTCAACGTCATCGGATCCACGATTGCCCGCGAG
>USJM01000329.1 GCA_900555005.1 uncultured Lachnospiraceae bacterium
GTAAAAGTTCACCCCTTCGGGTTTTTTTTGGCCGCCTTAGATGTTCGGTACCCACTCGCCGTATGTCTTGCCAAGTCCAGGTACAGCAGCTTGGACAAATCCGCCAGCTGCAGGCCGTCGATGTGGTATTCCTTCAGCCAGAAAACGGCACTGGCAACCAGGAAATTGCGGACCTGCGGGCTTTTAAGGTTAAAGTAAAGGCTCCCGTCCGGCTTGTAGAGCGACTGTCTCGGATCGTCCGATTCATAAAGCCCTGTGCCGTCGAATCCGCTCAGTCCGTTCAGGTCTCTGCTGAAATGAGAGGGATCCCAGTCGAGAATGACGCCGATCCCCTTCTGGTGAAGCGTATCGATAAAGTACCGGAAGTCCTCGCTGCTCCCATAGCGGGAGGTCGGCGCAAAGAACGCCTCCGGTCTTAAGCCCATCGTATCATCCTCGGAATATTCAAGAAGCGGGAACAGCTCGACGGTCGTGTATCCCATCTTTGCGGCGTAATCGGACAGATCCTCCGCGAGCTCCCTGTATCCGGGGACATGGCCTTCTCCGTCCGGAACCCGGAAGGTTGCCAGACTGACCTGGTAGACTGAGACCGGCTGTGTCTTTGAATCCGATCCCTTTCTCGCCTCCATCCACGCCTGGTCGCCCCACTCGTAAGCGGAGAGGTTCTTTACGATCGAGGCGGTATTCGGGCGCAGCTCAGACTGGAAACTGAACGGGTCGCTCTTCAGATACGTCAGGCCGTGCTTCGCCTTGATCTCATATTTGTACAGTGCTCCGGATGTAAGACCCGGAACAAACAATTCAAAAATACCATAGTCCTTCAGCCGTCTCATCGGAAGCCGTCTGCCGTCCCAGAGGTTGAAGTCCCCGACGACGGAGACGCGGACTGCATGAGGCGCCCAGACTGCAAAATACACACCGTCCGTCCCGTTTATGGTCATCGGGTGCGCGCCGAGGTACCGGTACAGCTCCCAGCAGTTGCCGGCCGCGAACTTTTTCAGGACCGTTTCCGGAATCTGGGGTTCGAAATTATAGGGATCCGCGAAGGAATGCTTGCTCCCGTCTGTAAACTCTACCTCAAGTGTATAATCCGGTATCTTCTTCCCCGGCAGAAGAACGGCGAAAAATCCCGACTCGTCCTCCATGTCCATCGGATAGCTGCTGCCTGTTGAAGTCACATGGACCGTCACAGACTTCGCTGTCGGACAATACGTCTGGACCAGAATGCCCTCTTCCGTCTTCGTCGCGCCGAGAAAACTGTGTGGATCGTCTTCCTCGGAATAGACAAGTCCTTCGATCCGGGCCCAGTCCATCTCATCGTAGAGCTTTTCATTCATCATGAGTTCTCCTCCCAAACCTGAATTGCCAACAAAGACATTCTATCATTCATAGTCGGTTCCGACAAGTATGACAGCAGATTTGACGTATTCATCCGACATTCTGACGAATTACCGAACTGCCTGTCTCCGCAGAGATGCTCCGTATGTGATATGCGTCAGCGCACGACTCTGACACGGATCACCCCATCGATGGCCGACAGCTGCCGCCCGGTCTCCTCCTCAAGGTCCGCATCGATGTCAACCAGTGTGTAGGCATATTCGCCGCGGCTGGTGTTGACATGCCTGCCACATTCGTGAAGGACAGCACCTGTGTAATCTGGCTGATCATCGCGGTATGTTCTTATGATAGATGGCAATTCTGTGCTTTGCCTTGCAGACGCCCATGCTGCAGGCCGGATAGTTCACGGAATGTGTGATATTTCCGTTCTCAAGAAAGTCCGTCAGCTCGACAACGGCCATCTTCGCGCAGTTCTCCTCCGCTTCCTCCGTGGAAGCACCCAGATGCGGAGTTGCGATGACACCTTCCTTTCCGGCTGTCTTCTGATTCGGGAAGTCGGTGACATAGCGGAACACCTTTCCCTCCCGGACGGCCTTGAGCATCGCATCCTCATCGACAAGAAGGTCCCTTGCAAAATTCAGGAAGACCACCCCCTCCTTCATCTTTGAGATCGCCTCCGCGTTGACCATTTCCCGTGTAGAATCCAGAAGCGGCACGTGAATCGTGATAAAATCGCAGTTTTCGTAGATCTCATCGACATTCTTCGTGTTCCGCACCTGACGGCTGATGTTCCATGCAGCCGTTGTGGAAAGATACGGGTCATATCCGTAAACCGTCATACCAAGGTGATTAGCGGCATTTGCCACCATAACACCGATAGCTCCAAG
>USJM01000330.1 GCA_900555005.1 uncultured Lachnospiraceae bacterium
CATATTCCACCATGCGGTACGAGCCTCTGTCCAGCCCGGGACGACCTGATAATAGTCTCCCATCGCCGGCATGAACTTCTCGGTGAACATGGTCATAGTATCCGCGATATCGGTTCCGTCATAGACACCGGTCATCTTTGTGTGTACCGGGAAGAAGGAAGAAACCTTGACACTCTCCTTTGCCTGATCCGGATCGTTGCAGATAAAACGGATGAATTCCTTGGAAGCCGCATCTTGTCCGCGTCGCCGTTGTCAAAGATTCCGAAGCCCCAGATACCGCCGCAGAGCTTTGCCGCGGAGCCGTCCTCGGTCGGGAACTGCATCGGGATGATGTTGTCGCCGTTGTTGGTCTTTCCCGCCTCGCCGTTGTCGGTATTGTTCTGCTGCGCTGCGTTCCAGCAGAAGGAAACCGCGAGCGTTCCGTTCCTGAAGAGCTGGATCTCATCACCACCGACCAGAGACGCATCGAAGTTGATGCCCTTCTGATCGACCAGCGCCTGGAGGGCTTTGACATTCTCCGGGCTGTCGACGGTGTACTCGGTGTGCTCCGCATTCGTGAATGTTCCGCCGTACAGGTTGTTCACCAGTGCTCTTGTTCCCTGGTCGCCGCCCTGCCCTGCGCAGTAGACAGCCGCAACATTCTCCTGGCCGCTGTCATAGACCGCCTGGACGGCCTTGAAGAAGTTTTCTGTCGACCAGGTATGGTTGTCAAGATCAAGATACTGAAGGGCATCTGCGTTCTTGAAGATGGTCTCATTGACCGCCATGCAGTGCGCGACCATGCAGAGCGGATACTCGTAATACTTGCCGTCGCTGCCCTTGCAGGCCGCCGAAACATTCTCGTACAGATCGGATGAAGCATCGTCTGCGAACAGATCGGAGAGATCCACCATCAGTCCTCTTGCACCCCAGTTTGCAACCAGTCTTCAGGTCCTTCCAGCACCAGGTCCGGTGCCTGTCCGCCTTCGATCGCGGTGTTAACCTGGTCATCGCCGTTCGTGTAGTCCAGGTACTCCACTGTGACGTTGACATTCGGATACTTCTCATTGAACGCCTTGATCAGGCCATCCACATTCTCACTGCTGCATATCCGCCGACCGGGTAGGTCCAGAGTGTGATATCCGCCGCAAGATCTGCCGATGCCGTTCCTTCCGTCTCTCCTGCGAATGCCGTCATGCCCATGCTCATCGCCATGACCGCCGCCACCGCAAGTGCCGCTGCTCTTCTTTTCATAGATGCTATCCTCCTTGAAATGCTGCGCTTTTGCGCCTTTCATTGATTCCCGTATCGGGTTATTCCTGCTGTTCTTTCGCCAGCGTCTCGAGCGCCTCCGCGAAAGGCTTCGCAATCAGCTGGGGCCTTGTGATGATGGAACCGACCACCACCGTAAACGCTCCAAGCTCAATCACCCGCCTCGCCTTCTCCGGCGTATTGATGTTGCCCTCGGCAACCACTCTGGCATGCCGGACACCCGCAATAATGTCCCTGAGTATCTTGAAATCATCTGCGGCGATCTTGTCGCCAGCGCTCTCCGGCGTATATCCGACCATCGTACAGCCGACAAAGTCAAATCCGAGTTCATCGGCATGAATGGCTTCTGCCACCGTCGAGCAGTCCGCCATCAGCAGCAGGCCGGGGTATGTCTCCCGGATCTCTCATAAAACTCATCCAGTGTCTTTCCGCCCGGACGAAGCCGGTTTGTCGCATCCAGCGCGATAATCTCCGGCTTCACCTCCATCAGCTCATCGATCTCTCTCATGGTCGGCGTGATGTAGATACCGCTGTCCTCGTAATCCCTCTTGACGATTCCGATAATCGGAAGATCGACCATTCTCTGGATTTCCGCAATATCTTCCTTTGTGTTCGCCCGGATTCCGCGCGCCCCTGCCATCTTTGCCGCCAGCGCCATCCGCCCCATGATAAAGGATGAATGAAGTGGTTCGTTCGGAAGCGCCTGGCAGGAAACAATCAGCCTTCCCTTCAGTGCCTCAACCTTCGCATTCATTCGCTTTCCCTCCTTGACTGCACTATAGCATATATAAAATAATTTTCAACATATTTTCATTATTGAAAATTATATTCTCCATTTCCGACAATTCTGCCTCCCCCTGTTTGTGCAATCTGCTTGGCTGCCGCTGCCTCTTCCCTGTACCCGGCTCCGGGTCCGGATGACAGGCCGGATAATGAGCGACCGAAAAAAACTGCCCCCCGACA
>USJM01000331.1 GCA_900555005.1 uncultured Lachnospiraceae bacterium
CCGAAGGGTATTACAATCAGAAAAACGGACCTTCCATGATGACGATGGATCAGCCGGATCACAGCGGAAGCGCGGCGGCAAGGGTGCTGAAGGCAGATGCCCGCTGAGGCTTCAGGCACTGGAAGATCTCTATCCGTCGGATGTCCTGAGAGTTGAAGGAAAGACGGTGCAGTGTGCGGAGCGTGTCCGTGCAGGGCAGACATTTTCCCTGCCCGAGACATATCCGGGGCTGAGAGAGGGAAGCATTGTCATGCGCGTTCGTGCCCAGCATTTGCTGGATACACTCACAGAGACCTATGTGACCGGAAACTGGCTGTGCCGGCTGAAGGACATCTCGAGATCAGGGCGGGCAAGCCCCTTAAGGCGGCGGCCTTCGCCCTGGGCAGGGAGGCTGTTTTCTGCGGACCTGTTGTCCAGGAGGCGGAGAAGCATCCGCTTTCGGTACAGGACGCCCGCAGGCAGTTCGGAAAGACCGGGGACACGCCGTTTATCTTCAACAAGCTGGACGTGGAGCTGACTGGAAGCTGCTTCCTTCCGGTCAGCGATATGAATCGAGCCCGGAGGCAAGTGCTCGATCGCCTGAAAGAGGAGATTCTGTCCGGGAGCCGGAGAAGGCTCCCGGAGCAGGCGGATGACCGGAACCTGCAGAACATTCAGGCTGAGCCAGGCAACCGGGCTGAAGCAGGAAAATGGGCAGGAGGCGCTCCGGAAGGCTCGCCATCCGGGATGATGGATGGTGCCAAAGAGGGCATGCAGAGGGAAGGCGCGGCAGTGAGACATCCGGCGGTCACAGCCTCCGTTCTGACGGTGGATCAGCTTCAGGCGGTCCTGAAGGAGAGAAGCGTCGGAGGTGTCTATGTGGAGGCATCGGTCTTTGCCGGGCAGCCTGCCCCCGCACCCGAGTCGATCACAGGTCTGATTCATGATGCAGGCAAACGGGCGTATCTGGCAATGCCATACATCTGGCGGGAGGACGTCCGTCGGACCTTTGAACAGGCGCTCCCGGCGGAGAGGATGACGCTCTTTGACGGGATTCTTGTCAGGAGCATCGATCAGTTCGGCAGGCTGGCGGACTGGCTTCCTATGAAGGAGGTGATTGCGGACGCCGGTGTCTATACCTGGAATACAGACGCACAGAAAGAGGTGCGCATGCTGGGAGCGACACTTGATACCTGCCCGTATGAGTGTACGGCAGCTGAACTTTCTGCCAGAGATATGGGGGGCTCCGAACTGGTTGTATACGGGCGGCAGCCTCTGATGGTTACCGCTCAGTGTCTGCGGAAAAACACCGGCCGCTGCATGCATGCGGCATCCTGGCTGACACTCACGGATCGTATGAAAGCGCAGTTTCCGGTCAGATGTGAGTGCGCCTTCTGCGGGAACATCATTTACAACAGCGTTCCGCTGGATCTGATTACAGCGGAGAAGGATCGACGGTTTCTCTCCCCGGCGTCTGTCCGCTACAGCTTTACGACCGAGACAGCAGCGGAGGTCCGGAAGGTGCTGGGCGGAGAACTTCCGGTTTCAATCACAAGAGGGCATATCCGGAAAGGAGTGGAGTAAGTGAATCTGAGCACACTGTTCACCATCCTGATGAAGGCAGCCCACTACCTGATCCTGATTCTGATGGGAACCTATACGATCACCGCTTATGCGGCCTTCCGAAGCGGGAGCAGGGAGGCCAGGGAGCGGCTGTTCCTCAGGCAGGACTGGCTGCTTCTGGGCATCCATTTTCTGGCCTACCTGACGATGTATCTCAAGACACTCAATACGGAGCTTCTTTTGTTCTATGCAGCGCAGCTGATCTATTTTCTGTTTGTGCTGCTTCTGTTCCGGAACCTGTATCCGAGAATTTCAAAGGGGCTGCTGAATAATATGTGCCTGCTCATAATGACAGGCTTTGTGATGATCACCAGACTTTCATACGATGAGTCTGTCCGGCAGTTCCGGTTTGCCTGCATCGGGATGGTGATTGCACTCATCGTTCCGGTGATTATCCGGAAACTGCATCTCCTGACGAAGATGTCCTGGGCTTATGCGTTTGTTGGAATCGGGCTTCTGGGGCTGGTAATGGTGGCATCCCGCTCGGTAAATGGCGCAAAACTGACGCTTACAGTCGGCGGGTTTGCCTTCCAGCCCTCGGAGTTTGTCAAGATTATCTTTGTGTTTGCAGTGGCAGGCTTCTGGCAGGCGAGCACAGCCTGAAACGGAT
>USJM01000332.1 GCA_900555005.1 uncultured Lachnospiraceae bacterium
TATGATGGGATACGTGCGAACTTAACCATACGGAATTTCATAACGATATGGTCAACTAATTCCTGAGCTTCGCTTTCAGTTAATGTGCCGTTAGCTAAATCTCTTTCAATATAGATATCAAGGAATGTAGAGATACGTCCAACACTCATTGCAGCACCGTTCTGAGTTTTGATAGCTGCAAGGTATCCGAAGTACAGCCACTGGACAGCTTCATGGGCATCCTTCGCCGGTCCCGAGATATCGTAGCCGTAGGACTGTGCCATCTCCTTCATGCCGCGCAGCGCGCGAATCTGATCGGAAATCTCCTCTCTCTGACGGATGACATCGTCGGTCATCGTCCCGTCCCCGCAGTTGGCAAAGTCTTCCTGCTTCTTTGCGATCAGAAAATCAATACCATACAGCGCGACACGGCGGTAGTCGCCGACAATTCTTCCTCTTCCTAGGTGTCCGGAAGTCCAGTGATGATATGAGAATGGCGGGCCGCGCGCATCTCAGGGGTGTAGGCATCAAAGACAGCCTGGTTATGGGTCTTGTGATATTCGTTGAAAATCTTGTGGAACTTTGGATTGATCTTGTAGCCGTAGGTTTCCGCCGCTTCCTCCGCCATCTTTATGCCGCCGTATGGCATGAATGCTCTCTTGAGCGGCTTGTCTGTCTGAAGACCGACAACCTTCTCCAGATCCTTCATGGAATCATCGATGTACCCCGGGCCGTAAGCCGTCAGGCCTGTGACAACCTCCGTCTCGCACTCAAGAACGCCGCCTCTTCTGCGTTCCTCCTTCTGAAGCTCCTGGAGCTTTCCCCAGAGCCTGTCGGTCGCTTCTGTCGGTCCTTCGAGAAAACTTTCGTCCCCGTCATACGGTGTATAGTTATCCTGAATGAACTGGCGGACATTGACATCATCCGTCCATTTGTTTCCCTTGAAACCTGCCCACTCTTCTCTCATCATCTCTCTCCTCTCAAAATGGCTTCTGCTTCCTTCACCCGCTCCGGTGACGGGCTGACGGTTCCCTTCAGTGTATACGGGATGCCGAGTTCCTCCCACTTGTACGCACCGAGCGAGTGGTACGGAAGGACCTCGATCTTCTCAACATTGTGAAGGGTGCTGATGAACTGTGCCGTCCGCCTGAGGTATCCGTCGTCGTCCGTCCATCCAGGAACAAGCACATGCCGGATCCAGACCGGCTTGCCGATTCCGACAGGTACTCCAGGCAGGCAAGGATGTTGTCGTTTGGCTTCCCGGTGAGTGCCTCATGGCGTTCCGGATCGATCTGTTTGATATCCGCCAGGAGCAGATCGGTCACTTCCATCAGCCTTTCAAATGTGTGGAAGAAAGGTTCCTGTGTCGTGAAGGGTTCCAGGGCCGTGTCGATGCAGGTGTTGATTCCTCTTGCCTTCGCCTTTGTAAAAAGCTCCAGCAAAAAGTCCGGCTGCAGAAGCGGCTCACCTCCCGAGACAGTGATTCCGCCCTTCGGCCCCCAGTAGCTTCTGTAGCGCTCTGCCCGATCCAGCAGTTCATCCGCTGTCATGAGGGTGCCTTCTTCATCTGCCAGGTATCCGCATTGTGACAGTATCTGCAGCGCATCCTGCAGCCTGAGACGAAGATCAGGAAGCGGACGCCCGGACCGTCTGCCGAGCCAAATGACTCAGTGGAATGGATGTATCCTTCGACCATAGTCTGCCTTTCTTTGATCTGTTATCTGGTACAGCCATATCTTATTGAAAAACAGGGAAATAATCATTGATTATAATCAAGAATCATATCAAGAATGATAAAAATCAGCCTGCCAGCTGCCGGATGGCTTCCTGATCGATGATGCGAAGCTTTCCCTTTCCCGTCCGCTTCAGGATGCCGGCCTTCTCCACTCCCGAAGCTTCCGGCTTACAGTCTCCGCCCTCAGGTTCAGGCTGGCAGCAATGTCCTCCAGCCGGAGGTCGATCTCCGGGCCTGAAACATGTTCCACCTCGTAGAGCAGGAGCTTGGCAACGCGCACCTCCGGCTCCTTTGCCGAGAGGATCATATTTCGTTCATTTGCATCGTGGAGCTTCCGACTCAGGACGGTGATGATGCTCCAGGCCACGCTGGTGTCCTGCAGCATTATCTGAAAATCATGCACCGGAATCGCACAGACGTCGACCGTTGTCAGGCAGACTGCGGAGTACGGATACAGGCTGCCGTTCAGAAACA
>USJM01000333.1 GCA_900555005.1 uncultured Lachnospiraceae bacterium
TCTGCATTACTGCTCCGCCACGGCGCCGGCAGAGCACTAATGATAAAAGGAAATATCGGCATCTCTGTCAGACATAACAGATTTTCAAGAAGTAGCTGCACATTTCCGCAAGAATGCGGGAAGAAAGGGGAACCACAATGGAAGAAAAGAAATACCTGAAATGGTACAACAAGATCGGTTATGGATCGGGAGATATTGCCGGCAATGTCGTATATGCCCTGCTGTCTGCCTTTGTCATGATCTTCCTGACCGATACGGCCGGCTTAAGTTCAGGAGTTGTCGGGACACTGATTGCGGTATCAAAAGTATTCGACGGAGCCAGTGATCTGCTGTTCGGTGCATTGATCGACAAAACGCATACAAAGATGGGTAAAGCACGTCCCTGGATGTTCTATGGATACTTCGGATGCGCCGTCTGCCTGGTCGCCATCTTCAGTATTCCGGCGGATATGTCGGATTTTTCAAAGTATGCATGGTTCTTTATCACCTACACTGTGCTGAATGCAGGTTTCTATACCGCCAACAACATCGCTTACTCTGCACTGACAGCATTGATTACCAAGAACAATCATGAGCGCGTCCAGATGGGATCAATCCGTTTCATGTTTGCTTTTGGCACCAGTATGCTGATTCAGACGATCACGGTGGCATGGGTCAATTCTCTGGGAGGAGACGCCGCTGCCTGGAGGACAGTTGCGATCATCTACGCGATAATCGGTGTTATCAGCAATACCATCTCTGTTTTCTCAGTGAAAGAGCTTTCGCCCGAAGAACTGGCAGAGGATTCCACTGCCCAATCCGAAGACTATGAGCCTCCGGTAATGGATACAGAGAGTGAAGAAGCTATACCGATCGCAAATAATCAGAATGAAAAGTATTCCTTCAAGGAAGTTTTCAAGATCCTGATCCACAATAAATATTTTATTATGATCTGCGGCGCTTATCTTCTTATGCAGATCTATTCTGCAACATTGAACATGGGAATCTATTACATGACCTATGTGCTGCACAACGCAAACCTTCTCGGGGTATTCTCCTGGACGATCAACATACCGATGATCCTCGGCCTGCTGTTTACTCCCATGTTGGTCACAAGGTTCAAGGGGATGTACCGGCTAAACAAATACGGATACATACTGGGCACTCTGGGAAGACTTGGTGTCCTTGTTGCTGGTTATCTCGGCAGTGTCCCACTGATGCTCGTTTTCACAGCCCTGGCCGCGGTTGGTATGAGTCCGCTTCAAGGTGACATGAACGCTCTGATTGCCACCTGCTCTGAATATACATACCTCAAAGATGGAAAGCGTGTAGAAGGAACCATGTATTCCTGCACGTCCTTTGGAACAAAGGTTGGCGGTGGTATTGGTGTTGCGCTTTCCGGATGGCTCCTGGAACTCTCCGGATACATCAAGGGTGGTGTTGCCACACAGCCTGCCAGCACAATTCAGATGCTCGGCATCATGTATCTCTGGCTCCCGCTGATCTTCAACTTCCTGGTTCTTCTCATTCTCGCAAGGCTCGATGTAGAGAAGACTGTTGAAAAGATGAAAGCTGAAAAGGCAGCCACAATCTAATGCAAAGATCCCACCAGAGGGAAATTCGTTTTCCTGCTGGTGGGATCTGTCTTACTCATAGCTCAGGCCATGACCGGATTTTTCTTTTCTTCCTTTTCCTGCCGAATCAACTCGCCAACCCTTTTGAGGCTGACACCTGTCATCTCAGATATTTCTTCTTTCCCATATTTCCCAGCTTTAATCATACGTAAGGCAGTAGCTTCAAAGAGAGACCACACAACACGAAATAGAGATGCGTATTTACTGGAATCAGTGGGGATAGTTCACACTCTGAGATTGCAAGAGCAAGTTAAGAGCAAGTTAAAGCACCCACCAGAAAACGTTGAAAATACAGGGCTTCCGCCATCTTTTAGGTGAAAAATGATTGAGCTCAGCAAGTTAAAAGTGTCATGGGGAGCAGTTCACCGTTTCACCGAACGCTTTTTACCACGCCCCGGATTGGAAGATATCGTGATATGCAAGTGGTAGCAAGAGGTGAAATTTGCGAGTAGGCCATTGTTGTCTTTTATATTGACGATATTTTTTTGACACAGAGGCGGAGACCGTTTGCAAAATCGCTTGCAATGGACGACAATCCACGGCATAATGATATTGTCACTCGTGACAA
>USJM01000334.1 GCA_900555005.1 uncultured Lachnospiraceae bacterium
CCGGGATTCTCCGGACAATGTTGGCGCGGAACTGACGAAGAATCTCTGCAGTGGCGGCGGGGCTCAGCGCGTTGATGATGACGACAAAGCTGGAATCGTAATAAAAGAAATGACCGTTGTGCGTGAGGTTCGTCAGGGCAAGCTGCAGACGGTAACCGATCCGCTTGCGCTCCACCGTGTCCATTTCCGCCAGCCCGTTCCGATGAAGGAGGATGACCTGGAAGGAGCCTTCGATATCGAAATGAGGCAGCAGCGTTTTTGCGTATGCTTCATAGTCGTCCGGTGTCTCGATGGCTTTGATGAATGCGGCGGAGAGCTGTTCATCGGTGGAGCCCTGCAGGAAGATCCGGATACTCAGATCCTTGATCATGTCGGCAATTTCGATATCCCAGGGAACAGTGAGCAGCGGGAGCGCATTAGCGTCCGCGTAATGGAGAATGTGGGGAGGGATCTCCCGGATATAGCAGCCTGTATTGATAATCAGGCCAGAAGCCTGCCTGCGGACAAGCTCCTCCAGCAGAAGGCGCAGTTTTTCTTCCTCCTGAAATCCCAGGCAGGTTGTAACGGCGAGTTCCTTGCCGCTGAACCGCTGGACGATGGTCAGGTCCTCGACCATTAAAAGCCAGCTGATGGAATTGGACCAGCCTCCCTGTCCTGCAATCAGCTTCATCTGGTAACGCTGTCTTGAGACGAGCAGCATATCCTCAACCGTAAATCCCATCTTCGAAGCCTCCTTTTTAAACCGTCTGTTGTGAAAGCATGGTGCCCATGCGCAGACGCTTGTCTGTTCTTCAGCATAGCACAGTTTGTGCTGTCAGCACAAAAAAGATTGTTATTTTTATATCATGGACACGTTGAATATGTGCAGACAAGTGACTATCATGGGTATGCAAGGAAGAGATGTCAGGAGGACAAAGGAGGCTGATAGATATGACAATCTTCACACCCTATATGAGCGCAGACCTTTATCAGCGGGTGCCTGACTGGCAGAAAATCGAACGGTATGATTACTGCAGCCAGGGACTCCCGAGAAAAACAGCCGGCATATGGAGACGGCTGTTTGCATGGCTCTGGAAGTGAACAGGCTGATGAGCTAGCACAGGAGAAAACAAAAAGTGGGGCTGTCGTATTGATATACGACAGCCTCACTTTTTATACTTCGGACACACAATACGTATTTTCCATTCGAGAAGTTTACATATTGTTCAAAAAATATATCAAGCTTTACCGAATGTTATCGGGATTCTGCATTTCCATAGGATTCATATTTTTCAGTCAGACAGGCGTATCGCGCCTGGATTCATGCCGGATCAGGCCGAAGACGATCAGATACATCGCGATGACAAAGAGAACGAAGAGCGCGGTAGACTGCTTTGTGCCGCTCATGCAGCAGGAATCGTAGATGCCATGGAGAGCGACAGCCGAGACATACGCGAATATAAGATTCAGAGTTGATCCGAACCGGTCTCCCATGTCATATTTCAGCTTTGCCCTTCCGTAGAAGACACCCATGAAGACAGAGAATCCCATATGGCCGGGGATGGCGAGAACGGCACGCGGGAGTGCGACCGAAAGACCGTAGCTGAAGACATATTTCACATTTTCGAAGGCGGCAAAACCCAGAGAAACAAATACGGCATAGACAATTCCATCGTAGCGGAAGTTAAAATTCGGGTCGTGCCAGGTCCGGCGATACAGGAAGAAGAACTTGGTTCCTTCCTCGATCGCGGCCACGCACAGGAAGGCAAGGACATATTGGTAGCGCGGATCATTCGGATCCAGCGTGACATTCAGGATACCCTGTGCGATCATTTCCAGAACGATGGAAGCCAGTGCGGCAAGGACGCCGCGCCAGGCAAGACTGATCAGCAGCTGGGGCGGCTCCTTTTCGATGGAATCCTGCTGATAGACGTAGCGCATCAGCAGGATTGCCGGCAGGATGGCGGCTGCGATATAGATCATGGCAAGATACAGGAATGGCATGGTACAAGCGGGATGAAGAAATACATGGAACGCCTCCTTATGATCCGTAACCGTAACTGAAATGTACCTGAAGCTATTCTACATCAGCACAGGGAGGCTCGTCAGCCATGACTGTGCTGATTTTTTTCCCCGGTAAACAGCTGCCCGGAGGCAGAGCCATCCGATTAGTCCTCTCTGACAACCTGCACATGGCTGCC
>USJM01000335.1 GCA_900555005.1 uncultured Lachnospiraceae bacterium
GGTTCAATTCGGCGCGGATCATCTTTCTGGCCTACGTGATCTGCGGTCTGTGCGCGGGACTTGCAGGGATGGTTGCGACCTCCCGCATCTACTCGGCTGATACGAACAACATCGGCCTGAACATGGAACTGGATGCGATCCTTTCTGTCGCGCTTGGCGGAAACAGCCTTGCCGGCGGCAAGTTCTCGCTGGCGGGATCCCTGATCGGGGCCTACACCATCCAGGCCATCACGACGACCATGTACGCGCTCGGTGTGGATCCGGCGCAGGCACCGGTCTTCAAGGCGGTCGTGGTGCTGATCATCGTTGTCTCCAGGCGCAGCCGGTGAAGGATTTCTTCGCGGCGCGCGCGGCAAGAAAAGCAGTGAAGGAGGCGGCATAACATGAATAAGAAGAGAAGCATCAACGTGCTGCTTCTGATCACGATCCTGCTGTTCGTCGTGATGTACATGGCAGGAATTGTCATCTATGGAAGCAAAGGCTTTACGCATTTTCAGACATTTCTGAACATCCTGATCAACAACGCAGGACTGATCTGCGTGACCTGCGGCATGACCTGCGTCATGCTGACCGGCGGGATCGACATCTCCGTCGGCTCTCTGGTTGCGATGGACTGCATGATCATCGCGGTCGGTGTGACCCGCTGGATGTGGCCGGCATGGGCGCTGATTCTGTTTATCCTGGCGGTTGGTGTTTTGTTCGGGCTGGTGCAGGGTTCTGCATTGCCTACCTGGAGATTCAGCCGTTCATCATCACGATGGCCGGCATGTTCTTCGCAAGAGGAATGACAGCCGTTCTGGATGTTCACCAGATATCGGTCACGGATGAGACGTTCACGAAGCTGTCCAGTCTGAAAATCACGCTTCCGTTCGGCGGATACACAAACCCGAAAGGCATGTATGTGGCACCGTTTATCCGGATTTCCGTGATCATCGCGCTGATTGTTGTCCTGCTGACCGGTTTCATGCTGCGCAAGACACGCTTCGGACGCAGCCTGTATGCGGTCGGCGGAAATCAGGTCAGTGCGACGCTGATGGGACTGGATGTCAAAAAGACGCAGCTTCGCGCGTACATGCTCTCCAGTGTTCTGACCAGCATCGGCGGCTTCTGCTACGTTCTGAACACGATGTGCGGCACCACGACGCAGGCAGTTGGCATGGAAATGAGCGCCATATCCTCCGCTGTCATCGGTGGGACGCTTCTGACCGGCGGTGTCGGCACGATCATCGGCTCCGTCTTCGGTGTGCTGATCAACGGAACGATCTCATCACTTGTCAAATTCAACGGACATCTGCTTGCCTCCTGGGCGAACATCGTGACAGCCTTTCTGCTGATGCTCTTCATCGTGCTGCAGGCTGTATTTGCGAAGATCCGTGAGATGCAGAAAAAGTAAGGAGGCGGCAGAATGGAACGTGCGATGACAGATCACAAGGAACGGATATGCATCATCGGCGGAGGACCGGCCGGTGTTGCGGCGGGCATGTACCTTCAGAGGAAGGGCTACCACAGGGTCGAGATCTATGAGAAGTCAGACAAGGTCGGCGGCAAGGCATGGTCGCCCAGATTCGAGGTAAATGGCGAAAGCCGTGCCTATGAGATGGGCGCGATCATGGGCGCGAAAACCTACTACGCGGTCCATGAGCTGGAACGGTTTGCGGGAATCGGCCACGACGGCCCCGAGATGCGCCGGATGTACAGAAATGCAGACGGGCAGGAAATCTTCCCGTTTGATCCGCAGAAGGAATTCTCCCTTGGCAAGCTCGCAGGCCTTATGCGGATGAAGAGCCAGATGAAGAAGCTCGTGAAGATCATGGACACAAAGTATAAGGGCTATGATCTGTATGGACACGTTGGCGTGGCGAAGGGCCGGTATTCTGGCCTCTCCAAGGAAGAAAGCCGGGCACTCCACAGAGTCAGCGGCGTAAACCCGAACCTGAAGGATCTGGCGCTTCCGTTTGACGAATTCTGCAGAAAAAACGGGGTCGAAGAGGTCCAGAAGATCTGGATTGCGCCCTTTACCTCCTTCGGATACGGGTTCTTCGATGAGATCCCGGCTGCCTATGTCATGAAGTACCTCGACACGACGACGGCCATCGAGTTCATCGCGATGCGGCTCTGGACCTGGAAGGACGGGACCCAGAGCATCTACGAGGCGGTCAACAGAAAGCTGGAGA
>USJM01000336.1 GCA_900555005.1 uncultured Lachnospiraceae bacterium
CAGCGCGCCGCCGGGCATCAAAATTGTCTTGAGGCTGTTCTTTGTCCGCCGGACGCGCTCGACCGCCCAGTCTCCCGCAAGCGGAAGCTGCCTCAGGGCATCTTCCGTGACTTTCTTGAGATCAGTGTACCCTTCGCTTGTCCTCAGGTCAGACAGATACGTGCTCAGGCCGCCCACATTCCTGGATATGGACATCCCGTTGTCATTGAAGACAATGATGAAGTTGGTCTTCAGGTTCGCTGCATTGTTGATCGCCTCTAGACCATGCCGCCCGTCGCGGATCCATCGCCGATGATCGAAACGACGAATAATTCTCACCTGCCAGATCCCGCGCGCGGACAATTCCGAGTCCCGCGGAGATCGAGGTGGAGCTGTGTCCGGTGTCAAACACGTCGCAGCAGCTCTCCGACCGCTTCGGGAATCCGGACATACCGCCCAGCTTCCTCAGAGAGGTGAACCCCTCCTTGCGTCCGGTCAGGATCTTGTGCGTGTAGGACTGATGGCCCACATCCCAGATCAGGCGGTCCTTCTCCGGGTCAAAAGCGAGATGAAGAGCCATCGTCAGCTCCACCACGCCAAGATTCGACGCCAGATGTCCACCCGTTACGGACAGTTTTTCAATCAGAAACTGCCGGATCTCCTCTGCCAGCTGCGGGAGCTGATCGTGCGGGATCTTCCGGATATCGCCCGGCTGATTAATCTTCTCCAATACCATAGGCTCACTTCCTGCGGTCCGTCAGAGAGGCGAGAAGGGCTCTCAGAAACGGGTCCTCCGCCTCCAGATCATCAAACTGTCTGAGCGCGCGCGACGAGAGCCGCCTCACAGTCTCCTCTGCCGCCTCCACGCCATGTATGCCCGCATAGGTCGTCTTTTTGTTTCTCTCATCCGACCCTGCCGGCTTGCCGAGTTCCTCCGTCGTTTCTGTGATGTCAAGGATGTCGTCACGGATCTGAAACGCATTGCCTACATCGGTGCCGATTGTCTCCAGCTTTGTGATCTCCGTATCCGGCGCACCGGCCAGCACGGCACCGATCATCAGCGAAGCCTCGATCAGAGCACCGGTCTTGTGACTGTAGATATAGTCAATTTGTTCTTCTGACAGCGGCTGTCCGTCCAGCTCGACATCGACGGACTGTCCGCCGAGCATCCCGCGGGGTCCTGTCTTTTCAGCAAGAATCTGCAGCGCCCTGGCGACATATACCGCCTCCTGCCCGCTGCAGCGGGCAAATGCCCCGCCGCTGTCTCATATCCCAGGCTCAGGAGTCCGTCTCCCGCCAGAATCGCCATCGCCTCTCCGTACACAACATGGGTTGTCTTTTTCCCGCGCCGGTATTCATCGTTATCCATTGCCGGGAGGTCATCATGCACCAGAGAGTGCGTATGGATCATCTCCATGGCAGCCATGAAAGGCTCTGCCAGCTTTTCATCTCCGCCGTACATCTGGCAGGTGCTCTCAATCATCAGCGGGCGAAGACGTTTGCCGCCAGCCCGCACACTGTAGTTCATCGCCGAAAGAAGCGTCTCATCCGCACCCTCCGCCACCGGGAGAAAAGAACAGACGACTTCGTCCGCATGCCTTGTGCGCTTCTTCAGTTCCTCTGCGAAATTCATCCTGGCACGATCCTCCTTCTCTCTGCAGCACGCCGGCTCTGCCTGCCTGCACGGCGCATCATCAAACGTTCAGGATGCTGCCTCATCTAGTTTACTGGAAATCGACCTCCGTCCCGTCATCCTCCAGAGCCCGGACCTGCTTGTCCACAAGACTGATCCGCTTCTCCGCCTCCTTCAGAAGGGTATCTCCCTCCTTATAGAGCGCAAAGGCATCCTCCAGGCCTGTCTCCGGGTTCTCCATTTTTTTAGTGATTTCCTCAAGCCGGCTGAAGATCTGCTCCAGCGTCATCTCATCTGTCGTATCCTGTGTCTGACTCTGGTCCGTCTTCCGGTCTTTTTGTCCCTTCTCCGCCATCGATCCTCCTATATGCATCTTCGCCCGGAACGATCCTTGCACGTCCCTTTTATTCCCCGGACTGAGGCTTTAGTCCTTCCGGCCGGATCTGCTGTACCTTTGCGCCCAGACTTCCGTCCCGGAGCGTAATGTTCAGAAGCTCTCCCCGCACAAGTGAGGATACCGACTGGACAGCCCTTCCTCTGCTGTCGGCAACAAAGGCATA
>USJM01000337.1 GCA_900555005.1 uncultured Lachnospiraceae bacterium
TGCAGAGCACGCCGCCTGGCTTTTTTTCTGCGACTGGGTCCTTATATCACAATGGATATGCTTTGTCTTTCTTGTCGCCGGATGCCGGATCCACACCGGTCTGCTGCGCCTGGCGATACTTGAAGAAGTCAACTGCAACCTGCGGGAACAGTGCATAGGTGAGGACATCCTCATCCTGCTGCTTCCACTGTGCGACTTCCTTCTCGTACTTCGGAAGGGACGGCTCAAGGTCGTCCGCCGGACGATAGTCGATTACCTTCGCGTCGCCAATGCACTTCTTCTGGACTTCCTTGTTAAACGGCTTGACAGTCTTGCCGTACTTGCCGCTCAGAAGATCCTTGGACTGCTGCGGAACCATGTCGTAGCGCTGTCCGCCGTTGGAGACGGAGATGACATTCATGACAGCCTGGGTTCCCACGATCTGTGAGGACGGGGTAACCAGCGGCGGTTCGCCGAAGTCTTTTCTGACACGCGGCACTTCCTCGAGCACCTGGTAGAACTTGTCCTCCTGTCCCATCTTTGCAAGCTGGGAGGTCAGGTTGGAAAGCATGCCGCCCGGTACCTGATACTGCAGCGTCTTGATGTTGACGCCCAGGTTCTTCGGGTTCATCAGGCCATCCTTCAGGCACTTCTCGCGATACGGACGGAAGTAATCTGCGATCTCGCACAGAAGCTTCAGATCCAGTCCGGAATCATACGGTGTTCCTCTGAATGCCTCAACCATAACCTCGGTTGCCGGCTGGGAGGTTCCAAGTGCAAACGGCGACATAGCGGTATCGATGATATCGACGCCTGCCTCAACCGCCTTCATGTAGGTCATGGAAGCCTCGCCGGAGGTATAGTGGCTGTGCAGCTGAATCGGGATATCGACTGCTTCCTTCAGGGCGCCGACAAGCTCGACTGCCTTGTATGGAAGAAGAAGGCCTGCCATATCCTTGATGCAGATGGAATCTGCGCCAAGATCCTCGATTCTCTTTGCAAGGTCAACCCAGTAGTCGATCGTGTAGGAATCACCAAGCGTGTAGGACAGAGCGATCTGTGCATGTCCCTTCTCTTTATTTGCCGCCTTGACTGCCGTCTTCAGGTTGCGAAGGTCATTCAGGCAGTCGAAGATACGGATGATATCAATACCGTTTGCGATGGACTTCTGAACAAAGTATTCAACAACATCATCCGAATACGGGCTGTAGCCCAGGATGTTCTGTCCACGGAACAGCATCTGCAGCTTCGTATTCTTGAAACCTGCGCGAAGCTTTCTCAGTCTGTCCCACGGATCCTCGTGAAGGAAACGAAGGGAGGCGTCAAATGTCGCACCGCCCCAGCACTCCACGGAGTGGTATCCGACCTTGTCCATCTTATCGATGATCGGGAGCATCTCCTCGGTCGGCATACGGGTTGCAATCAGAGACTGATGCGCGTCACGCAGGACAGTCTCAGTAATCTTGATTGGCTTCTTTACTGTTTTATCTGCCATTGTTTTATCCTTTCAAAGAATATTTCGATTGCTGAATGGCGAATATCAGACGCCGTAGATCGCCATGAAGGTACCGGCCGCGACAGCGGTGCCGATGACGCCTGCCACATTCGGTCCCATCGCGTGCATCAGAAGGAAGTTCGTCGGATCAGCCTGTGCGCCGACCTTCTGGGATACACGGGCAGCCATCGGAACAGCGGAGACACCGGCTGATCCGATCAGCGGATTGATCTTCCCATGCGTCACAACCTTCAGAAGCTGGCCGAGCCAGACACCGCCGGCTGTACCGAAGATGAATGCGATCAGACCAAGTACAACAATCTTCAGCGTGTTGGCATTCAGGAATGCCTCAGCGGAGGTGGATGCGCCGACAGACGTTCCAAGAAGGATGACGACGATATACATCATTGCATTGGAAGCGGTCTCCGTCAGCTGCTTGACAACGCCGCACTCACGGAAGAGGTTTCCGAGCATCAGCATACCGACCAGTGGAGCCGTTGTCGGAAGGAGCAGGCAGACAACAATCGTGATGACGATCGGGAACAGGATCTTCTCCAGCTTGCTGACAGGGCGGAGCTGCTCCATCTTGATCTTGCGATCCCTCTCCGTTGTGAACAGCTTCATGACCGGCGGCTGGATGATCGGGACAAGCGACATATAGGAATATGCCGCAACCGCG
>USJM01000338.1 GCA_900555005.1 uncultured Lachnospiraceae bacterium
CCATGAAGAGGGACGGCTGCCGGCGGATCAGCTGCGGCAGCAGGTGTGTATTGACAGGCTGCCAGAAGGGGGCCGGGGCACTTGATGGACGAAGAGGAGACGAGAAAGGGAGCCCGTATGGAGAAGACGAAGACAATCGAGGAAGTACTTGGGGAAAATGGGCTTGCATTTTCTCCGAATATGGAAGCGCATTATATGAAGGAGCTGGAGGGAATCTGGAACGATGCCTGTGCGGAGAGCGCGGGGAAGTGACAGATGCCCAGGTGGACGAGTATCTGGATGTTCTCAAGAAGATGGGGCTCGTGATTCCGGTGCACCGGGAGGAGCTTGACCGGGAGAAGGCCAGAAAGCAGGCCGTTGACCCGGAGGTTGCCCGGATGCGCCATGCGCTCGCCGAGGAGCGCAGGAAAGAAGCTCAGGCGATGCGGGAAGCGGAGGACAGACGGGAGGAAGGAAAGCCGAATCCGGACAGTGTCTACCGGATTTTTCCGGTCCAGAACAAGACAGACCTGAAACACCAGGTCTTTCTGATCCTGAATGTTCCGGAGGGGGTGGATATTCCCCACCACATCAGTGGAGGGTTCATGAATCCGGAAAGGGCTCTTGCGTTCGAGTACTATGACGGCGGACCGAAGTTTCATATGTCCCGGCTGCAGATGACGGGGGCGGATATTCGTTTCCGGAAGATGTTCAGCTGGCTGGGCATTCATCATATCTCGGTGCGTCTTTCAGGCGCACAGGATGGCAGCTCCTTCTATGTCTACGGGGTCAAGGCTGTCGATCCGCCGAAGGACGGGGGCGGACTGACAACGACGGAGGACAACTTCCTCCAGTATATGGTGGAACGGCTTCGGACATCGATCATCCAGGCGGCGGAGGAAGAAGTGCCGGATCAGATGGCGATGAACGACCTCCCGGACATCGTGAATTTCATGGACTGCTGTGCGGATACTCTGCCGGCGAACATTCGTCAGTGGGCGAGAAAGAACATTGTGATTGCCGGCCAGGAGAGCGGCAATCCGGACGAGAGACGTCATGCAAAGCGGGCGCTCTCGATGATGCTGAACATCCGGGGAAGAGCTCCTACTTTGATCCGATCGATCCGGCAGAGGCCAGGAGAATCCTGGATGAGGAGCTGTATGGTCTGGAAAAAGTCAAACAGAGAGTGATTGAGACCATCATCCAGATCAACCGGACCCATACGCTTCCGAGCTACGGACTCCTTCTTGCGGGACCTGCCGGGACCGGGAAGAGCCAGATTGCATATGCAGTCGCCCGGATTCTGAAGATTCCATCGGCGGTTTTTGATATGAGTACCGTGCGAGATCCGGAGGCACTGACCGGAACTTCGAGAATCTACACGAATGCGCGGCCCGGAAGAATTATGGAAGCCTTCTCGGCAACCGGTTCCTCCAACATCGTGTTTGTCATCAATGAGCTGGATAAGGCGGACAACGAGAACCAGAACGGGAATCCGGCCGATACGCTGCTGACCCTTCTGGATAATCTGGGATTCACAGATAATTACATGGAGTGTCAGATCCCGACGGGCGGCGTCTACCCGATTGCGACGGCGAATGACAAAAACCGGATCTCCGAACCTCTGATTTCCAGGTTTGCGGTTATTGACATCCCGGACTACACCAGCGATGAGAAGAAGATTATCTTCCGCGATTATTCCATGCCGAAGGTGCTGCGCCGGATGGGGATGAGGAAGGAAGAGTGCAGGGTGACGCAGGAGGCGGTCGATGCCATTATCGATCTGTACAAGAACCGCCCTGGCTGCCGCGATCTGGAACAGGCAGCGGAGCACCTGGCAGGCAATGCACTCTACGAGATAGAAACGCAGAAGGTCAGCGAGGTGGAGTTTGACGCAGAGAAAGCTGTAAGACTTCTGCGAGGCTGACCGATCACATGCATAAGCATAAGGCCCTTCAGTAATCTGAAGAGCCTGAATCTTTAACGATTGGTTCTGATATAGGTTTGTTCTGCTTTATCAGCTCAGGCGGAAGAAGAGCCCTGCTTTTTTCAGCGGCACACGCAGTGCCAGGTACAGCAGAACCGTGATCACCAGGGAAACAGCCGCATTGATCGCTGTGACCGCGAAGTTGATCGCGAAGGTTACCTCGGCAGCCGGACGGCCGA
>USJM01000339.1 GCA_900555005.1 uncultured Lachnospiraceae bacterium
CACCAGATGGAAGGTCTGGTCGTGGATAAGGGCATCACGCTGGGCGACCTGCAGGGTGCGCTGAACACCTTCGTGCAGAAGCTGTTCGGTGCCGACACCCGCACCCGCCTGCGTCCTTCTTACTTCCCGTTCACGGAACCGTCCGTCGAGGTTGATGTGAGCTGCTTTGAATGCGGCGGCAAGGGCTGCAATTTCTGCAAGCATACCGGCTGGATCGAGGTGCTGGGTGCCGGGATTGTCAACCGGAAGGTTCTGGAGAACTGCGGCATCGACCCGGATGTGTATTCCGGACTTGCATTTGGAATCGGCATCGAGCGGACAGCCATGCTGAAGTACGGGATCAATAATATTAAGCAGCTGTTCGAGTCCGACATCAGGGTGCTCAGCCAGATCGATGACAACTGAACGCGTCAACATGAGCAGCAAACCAGCTGAACTATGAGGCTGGGAAAGATAGAAGGAGATTCTGAATTATGCTTGCACCACTTAGCTGGCTGAAAGAATATGTAGATATCGATGTGACACCCGAGGAGCTGCAGAAAAAACTGTTCTCCTGCGGGTTCGAGGTGGAGGAGCTCTATCAGGTCGGAAAGGATATATCCGGCATTGTGGTCGGACTGGTCGAAACCTGCGAGCCGATCGAGGGTACGCACCTTCACCTGACGACGGTCAATGCAGGGGAGAAGGGGACCTTCCAGGTCTGCTGCGGCGCGGATAACGTCGAGGCAGGCAAAAAGTTCCCGCTGGCGCTTGTCGGCGCGACGGTCTATGAGACCGAGAAGGACCATGTGACGATCAAAGGAACGGCGACCATCAAGAAGGGCAAGCTGCGCGGCTACGAGTCAGACGGCATGCTCTGCTCCGGGACCGAGCTTGGCATCGGGGAAGACTTCTACCCGGGCGCGGGCTACAACGGGCTGCTGGTGCTGCCGGACGATGCAGAGCCGGGCGCGGACGTGAAGCCGATCCTCGGCCTGGACGACTGGATCTTTGACATCTCGATCACCGCGAACCGCCCGGACTGCCAGAGCATCTTCGGGATCGCCCGCGAGGTCGCGGCGGTCCTGAACAAACCGCTGAAAAAGCCGGCCATCGGCTGCCATGAGACAGACGTGAAGAAGGACGGCTTCAAGGTCACGGTCGAGGCGCCGGATCTCTGCCCGAGATATGTGTCGCACTACATTTACGATGTGAAGATCGGTCCGTCCCCGGACTGGATGCGCCGCAGACTGGCACTGTGCGGGATGAACGCCATTTCCAACATCGTGGACATCACAAACTACGTCCTCCTGGAAATGGGGCAGCCGATGCATGCCTTTGACGAGAATTTCCTCCGCGGAAATGAGATTGTTGTTCGCCGCGCGCACGCGGGCGAGCATATCGTGACGCTCGACGAGCAGGACTATGAGATGAATGAGAACAATCTCTGCATCTGCGATGGAGAGGGACCGGTCGCGCTGGCCGGTGTCATGGGCGGACTGAATTCCGAGATCCGCGACACGACGAAGGGCGTCGTGTTCGAGTCGGCGAAGTTCATGCGCGACAATATCCGCAAGACCTCCAGAGCACTCGGGAAGCGCACCGATGCTTCCGCGAAGTATGAAAAGGGCGTTGACGAGTATACGACGGAGATGGCGATGCGCAGGGCGCTCCATCTGGTGGAGGAGCTTGACTGCGGAAAGGTCTCATCGACCCATCTGGATGTCAATACCGGCAACCCGATTACGCCGCGTGAGATGACCGTCTCCATCCAGAAGGTGAATGGGGTTCTGGGCATCCAGGTGCCGGATGAGGAGATTCTCCGGATCATGAAGAATCTCGACTTTGCGCCGCAGATCGACGGCGACAGCCTGAAGCTTCAAGTGCCGGCATACCGCACGGACATTGAAAACTATCCGGACATTTCGGAGGAAGTGATCCGGATGTACGGCTATGACCACATCAAGCCGACGCTGCTTTCATCGGCAAAGGTCACGGCAGGCGGACTGACGGTGAAGCAGAGGACCGAGCTTTCTCTCAAGAGAAGACTCTGCGCCGAGGGTATGTACGAGGCAATGCACTACTCGTTCTTCTCACCGGCCGATCTCGATCTGCTGAGACTGCCTGCGGACGATCCGTGGCGGCAGGCGGTCCCCATCAG
>USJM01000340.1 GCA_900555005.1 uncultured Lachnospiraceae bacterium
CGCCGTCTGCAGCTCCCTCTGTGTGATCGCCCCTTCTCTTATCAGGTGCCCGATGGCATACTCGTTGAGTGATAAATCCCCCGGCTTTGCCTTCTGTGTCAGCATTCCGGCCGGCTTGCTGACCAGCAGTACATGCTCGTCCTCATACAGGATCCGGACGGAAGATGGGAAATCCGGATATGTCAGGACTTTCTCGTTCCGCTCTCTGCCTCCCCTGCCAGATCCTTCCCCGCCCGGTGCTCCATGTTTCGAATCGCGGGGATACGCTGCGGGAAACGCACAATTTCTGACGGTAACCGCACGATTTCTTCCGGTAACCGCCTCGACACCCGGGACAGCTCCTGCGCAGAATTTTTCCAGTGTCTCCTCGGCAAAATAGAGGCGGACCACATCGCCCGCCTCCAGTTTTTCATTTCCATGCGCCTTATGACCATTCAGTGTGATATTTTTCTTCCGGAGCATCTTGTAGATGAATCCGGTATGCGCCTCTCTGAGGGCGCGCTCCAGAAAATGATCCAGCCGCATGCCTGCCTGGAGGTCAGTCATCACGATCTCTCTCATAGCTCTCCGTCCGATCTGTTCTCAGACCGATATGTTCCGGATGACCCGCATGACCGCTTCATCCCGCGTTTCCCCTTCGTGGACCGCGTCCGCCGCATGCTTCAGATTCGTCCGGTATTTGTCCGGATCCTGCGCCAGCGCCCGGATCCGGTCCCTGTACTGATCAAGATTCAGGAAAATATGGACATTCATCCCGTACAGCCCGTTGCTGCTCAGGATCTTCGCGATATGCTTCTGCATGAACTCGAACAGTCCCCGGTTTGCGCTCGTGTAGGCTGCAACAAAGCTGCCGCAGACAACAACTGCATCCAGAGCGAGCCTTCCCTCCTCCGCCGTCACGCAGAGCTCATATCCCCGCACAAGGTTTCCGGCAATCGTCTCCGTCACCTCATACGCCTCCTGTGAAAATGGCTTCTGCAGAAGCGCCATGATCATGCTGACCGTCCACTTTGCCGCCGGGAGAATCCCGAGGATTGCGATCAGTGTGAACATATTCTTCCGGGTGTGGTACCGGAAGATTCCTGTGAAATAGATCAGCAGAACAATGCTGTACATCAGGATGACAATCCCGATGCGTTTCTTCTTCTCCCAGGAAAAATACCCGTGCATCCCCTTTTCCGGATGCCGCTTTCTCTGTTCCTTTTCCATCATCGTCTCTGTCCTCTATAGTCTTTCCGTCCTCTTTCTGCGTCCTCTGTCCGGCGCGCCTTCCGGCCTGCCGGCGCCGGTCTTTTCCCCGGTTCCGGCCGCCTCCCGGATGCCGGCCGGATCAGACACTTCGGCCCGTAACCGATCAGATCCTCCCTTCCGGTCAGATGGAGCGCCTCCTCGACGAGGCTGTGCAGCTTCGGATTCTTATACTGCATCAGCGCCCGCTGCATGGCCTTCTCATGCGGATCCTTCGGCACGTAGACCGGCTTCATTGTCCTCGGGTCTACCCCCGTCGCATACATGATGGTTGATACGGTGGAGGGGGTCGGGTAAAAATCCTGCACCTGCTCCGGCTGGTGGTGGATATCTCTGAGATATTCCGCCAGCTCCACGGCATCCTGAAGTGTACTGCCCGGATGTGAACTGATCATGTACGGAACCAGAAACTGGTTCATGTGACAGCTCTGGTTCATCTGATTGTAGCGCTGCACAAACTGCCGGTAGACGCTGTTCTTCGGCTTGCCCATCATATAGAGCACCCGCTCCGACACATGCTCCGGAGCAACCTTCAGCTGCCCGGAGATATGATAGCGCACGAGCTCCCTCAGAAAATCATCATTTTTGTCCAGACACACATAGTCAAACCGGACGCCGGAGCGCACAAACACCTTCCGAACCCCCGGAATCGCCCTGATTTTTTTCAGGAGATTCGTGTAGGCCACATGGGACACCTCGAGATTCGGGCACGGCTCCGGCCAGAGACACTCGCGGTTCGGACAGACGCCCTTCGTCAGCTGTTTCTTGCAGGACGGCTGATGGAAATTCGCGGTCGGTCCGCCCACATCGTGATGTACCCCTTGAACAGCGGATCCTTCGTCATCCGCTCCGCCTCCGCCAGGATGGACTCGTCGGAGCGCGTC
>USJM01000341.1 GCA_900555005.1 uncultured Lachnospiraceae bacterium
TTCCCCGGTTCAGGGTCGTATTGGCCTCCTTGGTCCCTCTCCCGCCGACCAGCGCCTTCACAAGCCCGGTTGCGGAATCAATGATCACGCAGGAAGCCTGCGGCTGCGGCGTGACCGTGACACGCTCTCCAAGCACTGTGTCGCCATCCTTCACAACCGATGCCCGGAAGGCTGCCGCCCCGTCCTTCGCCTCCTGCGCCGTCGCGTACATCAGGTCAAATGACGGATCCGTCTTCCTCACAAAAGCGCGCAGATCTTCATTTCCATAGTCCGTGATCTGACCATTCTTGTCCTCGACGCTGAGCGCATAGTCGATCCCGACCTCCGTCCCCGACGGGAAGTTGGCCGGATTCTCAAACTCCTCATCGCAGATCTTCTGCATGTCATCATCCTGCGCCGAGTAGATGCGCAGGCCGCCCGAGTAGACCGCCTTGTACGCCTGCTGGTGCGTATAGCCCTTCTGTTCCTCCAGATCCTGCATGACCTGGTCAATCAGCGCGTCCTGGTAAAACGTATAGATGGTACTGGTTGTATCGACCTTGCTTTCGTTGTCCTGGATGCGCGCGTAAACATCGTCAGCAAGCGCAGAGGCATACTGGGACTGGGTAATGTACCCCTGTCTGAGCATCGCGTCCAGCACCTCTGTCCTGCGCTTTTTGTTCTTCTCCGGATTGGTGATCGGATTGTATGCCGTCGGATTCTGCGTGATGCCGGCGATGACCGTTGACTCCGAGAGCGACAGCTCCGAGACGGGGACGCCGAAATACCGGTAGGCAGCCGACTGGACGCCGTAGCAGCCCGCTCCCAGGTTGATCGTGTTGAGGTAGTCCTCGAGGATCTGTTCCTTCGTCAGCATCTTTTCGAGCTTCAGTGCCAGAAACTGCTCCTGGATCTTCCGCTCCAGCCGCTGCCGGAAGGTTGTCTCTTCATCCAGTCCGGAAACACAGAATTCTTCAGGAGCTGCTGGGTGATGGTGCTCGCCCCCTCGGAGAAATGTCCGCTCGTCAGTCCCTTGACCAGCGCCCTTGCGATTCCCTTCGGGTCGACCCCGTTGTGTTTGTAAAACCGCTCATCCTCGATGGCGACAACGGCATGCTGCAGATCCTTCGGGATGTCCTTGATGCTGACCAGATCCCGGTTGGCCTCAGGGAGTGTCAGCTTCTGTTCCCGTTTTCCGTCTGCGTATAGATGTAGGGTGCCGCTTCCGATGTATAAACTGCGCCGGACTGATCTCGGGCGCCTTCTTGAGAATGGTCCGCACCTGGAAGAACGCAAAAATGCCGGCCCCGATGATCAGCACCAGAAGCACGATCAGGATGAACTTGAAAATATTTCCGATCAAGGTGAGCGCCCTGCTCCGCGGCCGCCTGCCGCGTCTGCCTTGTCTTCCGTTCTTTCCGTGTTCTCCGGACCGGTTGCTGCTTTCCTCTGAAATGGTTTCATCCTCCATCAGACTCTTGCTGATATCCCTTACGGCGGCTTCCTGATGCCGCGTCCTTCTCCGGCTGACACCTTTCTCCGTCTCCTCCGGTGTCTCCTCAGGCACAAAGTCATCCGGAAGCAAGTCATCACCCGGCATGATCCTGTCATCAAAATCAACCGGGAAAGCCTCCTCCCCGTGTCTCTTTTTTCTTTCCCCTGTTCTCATCAGGCTTCTCCCATCAAATTGATCATGCCGGCTGGACGGTTTGACGTTGTGTTTCCGTTTATTGTATAACTACATCTGTTAAAAATACTGAAGATTTTCTTATAAATAGCGGGAAACAGATATATGAAAATAGTCACCACCGGCGGACAGGCAGAGATTGTCGAGAAAAAATCCAGATTCATTGCGCAGGTTTTCCCGGTTCATACAGCCGAGGAGGCTTACGCAGACCTCGCCGCCGTCCGGAAACGATACTGGGACGCGCGGCACAGCTGCCATGCCTTTGTGATCGGCCCGAACAACGAAACCGCACATTCCTCCGATGACGGGGAACCGCAGGGGACTGCAGGAAAACCGATTCTTCAGGTTCTGACCGGTGCAGAGATCCGGGACTGTCTCATCGTCGTCACGCGCTACTTCGGCGGCGTGCTTCTGGGGACAGGCGGTCTTGTCCGGGCTTACACCCAGGCGGCAAAGGCCGGGCTG
>USJM01000342.1 GCA_900555005.1 uncultured Lachnospiraceae bacterium
ATTAGAAAAAAAGCAGGTGCGGGTGGGGCAGCGCATAGACAAGGAATATGAGAAGCGCCACGCCGGGGATGTTCCGGAAAATCTGGACATACAGTCCGGCAATGATCCGGAGCGGACGAATCGGACTTACACGCATCGCGGTGATCAGGACACCAAGGACAAGCGCGAGCACAAATGAAACAGCGGTTAATTTCCAGGTTGTCAGGAGTGCGATCGCATACTTGCCTCCGTATTGAGAAAGAAGTTCTCCAATGTTCATAGCAAAAGGTCTCCCGGCCCTTTATTTGTATGTCAGCTGCAGCCCATCTGCGGGCGAGAGGCGATGACATGACCTCTGAGAGAATCAAAAAAGGCTGCCGCATGAGTCTGGCTCACGGACAGCCTTTTCGCGTGTTCCTGCAGCAACTGCTGTCAGGAATAGATTATAAACGATTTGAAACATGCATGGAAGCGGCCTCGCGTGATTTTTCTGAGAGACAGCCGCCCGCATTGCTTTTACAGCGGTGTCTGCGATTTGCCGCTGCATCCTGTCGTCTGTTCAGCGGGAGCCGCTGTCATGCAGCTCTCAGGCTTCTGTTTCGGCAGCCTCTGTGCCGGCAGCCTCGGTTTCCGCAGCCGCATCGCCGATCACCGGAGCCTTCGGTACGGTCGTGATACCGGTTCTGTCGCCGAGCGAGACCTTCCAGAGGTCAGACCAGATGCCGTCATCCTCGATGGTCTTGAGGAAGGTGTTGACGAACTGGACACCGTCCGAATCCTTCGGAAGACCGATACCGTAGTTGTCTTCAGGGCCAAAGGTATCGCCCGCAACCTGGTACTTGTCCGGATTCTTGACAATCGCGTTCAGAATCAATGTGTAGTCCGTGACGTATGCGTCGACTCTGCCCTGCTCAAGAGCGGTTCTGGCCTCGATATCATTCTCAAACTCCTGTACGGTTGCATCCGGCGCATACTGGGCAAGGATATCCGGACCTGTGGATCCCGCCTGCGTTGCGACAGTCTTTCCGGACAGATCTTCCACGCTCTTGATATCGGTGTTGCCTTCCTTTACAAGAATGGCCTGCTGTGAAGTATAGTACGGACCTGCGAAGGAGATCACCTTTTCTCTGTCAGGGGTGATGGAGTAGGTGGCGAAGACAGCATCCACCTGGTCGCTCGTCAGGACGGACTCTCTTGTGCTGGAATCCACCTGCGTCAGCTCATATTTGGAAGAATCTCCCAGAATGTACTTCGCCAGAAGCTGGTACAGACCGGCATCAAAGCCGCGAACCTGGTTGTCCGTCTCGTCAAGCTGGCTGAACAGGAAGGAAGTTCTGGTCCCGCCGACTCTGAGTACTCCATTCTTCTTTACGGCAGAAGCCCACTCGCTGGAAGCGATTTCATCATCAGAAGCAGTCGGGCCGGACTGGATCAGCTTGTCAAATGCATCCTTGTCGATCGCGACAGCGTTCTTGGTATCGTCTGCAGCCGGCGCGGCAGCCTCAGTCGTATTTTCGGTTTCAGCCGAGCTTCCGAATGCGGTGAATGCAGAAAGGGACAATGCAGCAGCGGCCAGGACACTGACCAGCTTTTTATTGATTGATTTTCTCATCTTTTATATCCTCCTCTTCAATCAAATGCTATATTTCAGATATGCGATATCATAATTGAGAGTCAGTAAATTGTAAAGTGGATTTTTTCTAGATTTGGATATAGACTTTTCCTATGACACGCTCAGATCCGGGAGGGAGAGGACAACATCATGGTCACAGATGGCGCGACACAGACAACGCTGGCAATTCTGGCAGGCTGCGGCCTGGACCTGCTTCTGGGAGACCCGCATGGGATCTATCATCCGGTACGGCTGATCGGGCTTCTGATCCGCGGCCTTGAGCGCGGTCTCCGCTCAGTGCTGCCCCGCGGGAAGGAGGGGGAACGGATTGCCGGATTCTTTCTGGCTGTGCTGGTGCCATTGGTGACGGGAGCCGTCTGCTGGCTGTTGCTTTTTCTGGCCGCCCGGGCAGGGACAGTCGTACATTTCCTGGGGATGACACTGATGTGCTACAGCCTGCTGGCCGGACGTGCGCGTTGGATGAGTCGATGAAGGTGTACCGGAAGCTG
>USJM01000343.1 GCA_900555005.1 uncultured Lachnospiraceae bacterium
TGTCTCGACCTCAAGCTCCTCGGTCTCGATCTCCGTCTCGTCTGTCTCCGTAATCTTTGCCTTGGATGCCAGAAACTCCATCACCTTGTTTTCAAGCTCGCTCTCGCGGATATCCTTCTCACTGTAGTAGGAAAGGAAGTCGTCGACAGAGACGCCGTACTGCTGCGCATATCCCTCCACAGCACTCTGAAATCATCGTCGCTCAGCGTGATATTCTCTTTCTGCGCAATCACACCCAGGATGATCCGCTGCTGAAGCAGCTGCTCTGCATAAGTCTTGAAATAGTCCTTCATCGAATCAGCATCTGTTCCGTAGACCGTCTTCAGCATGTCATCCAGCGTCTCACTCTCGTCCTCCGCCTGCTGCTGAAGCTGGTTCATGGACATATTCACATAGTAATCGATGAATTCCTGCGGATATTTGTCAACCGGATACAGCTTCAGGAGCTGCTGGAAGATGGCACTGTACACCTCGCGGTTGTAGCTGGTCTCATTATCCTGCTCCAGCTTCTCCCGGACAGACTTCTTGAATTCATCGATGTCCTTGTACTCTCCGCCGGAGAGCTTGTCAGCCAGATCATCATTCACCTCAGGCTCGCCCTCGATGTAGTTGATGTGACGGTAAAGACGACCTTCTGGCCCGCCAGGTCCTTCGATGCGTAATTCTCAGGGAACGTCAGATTCAGATCAACGGTGTCGCCGACCTTTTTTCCGATCAGCCCGCTCTCAAAGCCGTCAATAAATGTATGGGATCCGATTGTCAGATCTGCTCCGGAGGCTGTTCCGCCATCGAATGCCTTCCGTCCTTCTTCCCGACGTAGTCAATGTTGACCGTGTCGCCGTCCTTGACGGTTCCCTTCTTCACCTTCGTGGAGAGCCCGGCGTCGGACGCCTCCTGCTTGATCTCATCCTCGATATCCTTATCGGTCACCTCTTTCTTCTTCGTCACGGTCACCTCGACGCCCTTGTACTTGTCGTCATTGATCGTCAGGTAATCTGCGACATCGAATTCCGGCTCCTGTTCGGTCTCGGCCTCCGTCATGGATTCCGTTCCGGCTTCTGCCCCCGCCTCTGTCTCTGCCGCCATGGCAGCTGACGGCAGCCATGCAGCAGTCATGCTGACTGCGAGTAGGAAGGATAGGATTCTTTTCTTCATCAAAACACCTCCTGATGTGTATGTCCCTGTAATTGTTATCTATTGTTGTCATTTATTGATCGGTCTGTCTTCACTATAACATAATCTTGCACCGTCCACCAAATGATGATAAAATTTCACGAGTACGTCACAGGTTGTCCGGAATGGAATGCCATCTTCAGACCGTGACGAATCGAACCAGACTTGCGGTAACAGGAGGAAGCTATGCCAGTATTTGCAATTGTTCTGCTGATTATCCTCGCCGCTCTGGTCGCCCTGCTGATCTTCCTCTACTTCTGGGGGAAGAAGCTACAGAAGAGGCAGGATGAATCCAGAGAAAAGATGGAGGAGACGAAGCAAAGCGTCCAGATGCTCGTCATCGACAAGAAGATGCTCCCGATCAAGTCATCCGGCCTTCCACAGGCAGCGATCGACCAGACCCCGAAGTATCTCCGCCGGAGCAAACTGCCGATCGTCAAGGCACGCTGCCAGGGCAAGATCATGACCTTCATCGCCGACTCGAACATCTATCCGGTCATTCCGGTGAAGAAAGAGGTCAAGGCCACGATCAGCGGTCTTTACATCATGGATGTCAGAGCCATCCGCGGTCAGCTGGAGCAGCCGCCGAAGAAGAAAAAGTGGTATCAGAAGCTCAGCAGAAAGGCCGATGAAGCAAGAAAAGAGCTCGACAGCTCCAAGTCTTCAAAGGGTAAAGGAAAAAAGAAATAATCTTCCCTCACCAGACAGCAGGTATGACGCATACCTGCTGTTTTTATGTGAAGGCGAGATCCATTAGCCCTTTCTCACTGCGCCGGCGGAATGTTGTTCAATATCTCGATGACATCCTTGTTTGGCTGCCCTGCTGGCCCCCGGAGCCTGCCTGATTCCCGCCGATCTGGATCACGCCGCCTGGAGCACTGCCGCCCTGGATATTTCCCGCTGCGGAGGGACTGCCCC
>USJM01000344.1 GCA_900555005.1 uncultured Lachnospiraceae bacterium
TCCGTCATCCCGTATTTGGAGTCTCCCGGATTGTCCATGATGCCATTCGACAGTCTGTAAACTCCGCCCGGATTAAAGCGGCAGCTCATCGTCTCCGGCAGTCTGCCCAGCACCTTCTCCACAACCGGGATATGGGTAATATCGTCAAGATTGATGATTGCGCCCAGTTCATTGGCGTAGCGGAACTCCTCCGGCTCTGTATCGTTGGAGGAGTACATAATCTCCTGTCCGGTAATCCCGATGCCTCCGCCAGCATCAGCTCTGCCGGTGAGGAGCAGTCGCTCCCGCAGCCGTACTCATGCAGAATTTTCATCAGAAACGGGTTGGGCGTTGCCTTTACGGCAAAATATTCCTTGAAGCCCGGATTCCACGCAAAGGCTCTCTGAACCTTCTTTGCGTTCTCCCGAATCCCCTTCTCGTCATACAGATAGAACGGAGTCGGATACTCCTTCGCAATCTCCTGTACCTGCTCGAATGTCACGAACGGATTTTTAACCACCTGGCGCCTCCTGATCAATTGAGTCAAACAATCGCATTCCATCTTATTTAACACAAATGACGGCAAACTGTAAAGTATAACTCCAGATGACCTGTGCCGAACCGTCTCCTACCGTCATTATTCTGTTTTTTTCTTCTCATCGGGTGAATTGTCTGCTAAAATATTACTGACAGCCGGCTGGGAGGTGATGGCATGAAAGTTCTCTTAAACAGTTCGGAAATGAAATCGTGTGACGTTTCCACGATGATGCAATACGGGATCCCGTCCGAAGTCCTGATGGAGCGTGCCGCGCTCGCTGTCAGAGACGCGGCGGTGAAACATTTTCATCCAGAGAATGTGCTTGTGCTGTGCGGGAGCGGCAACAATGGCGGGGACGGCTTTGCCGCTGCAAGGCTTCTGATGGATCTGGGAATCCGAGCGGATGTCCTCTTTCTCGGGACACATGCCCGCATGACCGAACAATGCCGGCAGGAGGAGGACATCTTCCAGCGCTGCGGCGGACAGGTTCTCCCGGATGATGCCAGTCTCTCCGGCTACGATTTGATCATCGACGCCTTGTTCGGAATCGGTCTTTCACGGGAAGTTCTGGGAAGGTATGCTGATCTCATTAACGCTGTAAACCGATCGGATACACCAGTACTTTCAGTGGATATGCCATCAGGCGTGTCCGCCGACAGCGGACAGATTCTCGGCACAGCCATCCATGCAGACCTGACGGTCACCTTCCAGTTTGAAAAGCTCGGGCAGAAGCTGTTCCCCGGTGCTGAACGCTGCGGAAAGCTGATCACCTGCGATGTCGGAATTCGGAATTCTGTTCCTTTCCACGCCGGCTTTCAGGCAGCCTCTGGCTGCAGCAATCCGGACAAGGGAAACGCCCCGGCTTATACGCTGGAGGAAAACGATCTGCCCGCCCTTCTACCCAGGCGGCATGCCGATGACCACAAGGGTGACTGCGGAAAGCTGCTCATCATCTCCGGAAATACCGGTATGGCCGGCGCTGCAATCCTGGCTGCCAGGTCTGCACTGCGGAGCGGCGTCGGAATGGTGTGCGTGCTGTCTCATCCTGACAACCGGCTTGCAGTCCAGACCGCTGTCCCGGAAGCGCTCTTTGCTCCGTGGCCGGCCGATCTCTCTCCGGATTCGGACGGCAGGAAACTGCTTGCCCGATGGCTCCTATGGTGTGATGCAGCTGCAGTCGGTCCCGGGCTTGGAACGGACGCCTCCAGTCTCTCGATACTGACGGCCTTCCTTCGGAACTACAGAGGTTCTGCCGTCCTCGATGCGGATGCCCTGAACCTTCTGGCAGAGCATCAGAAGCTTCTTTCGCCCGAAAGACTGTCCGATTCTGTATCTGACACAGCCCCCGGGACAGATTTTTGTGACGTTTCGGCTGTCATCACCCCACATCCGGGAGAAATGAGCCGGCTTACTCATTCGCCGGTGAATGAAATTCTGACCGACCCTGTTCATGTTGCGCGATCCTATTCCCGGAAGACGGGAATGACGGTCGTCCTGAAGGGTGCACGGACCGTCGTCACAGACGGTGCTGATACGATGCTCAACACACTCGGCAATGA
>USJM01000345.1 GCA_900555005.1 uncultured Lachnospiraceae bacterium
TCACCCTGACCAAGCTGGACGGCACCGCCAAAGGCGGCGTGATCTTCTCGGTGGCCGATCAGTTCGGCATTCCGATTCGCTATATTGGCGTCGGCGAGCGTATTGAGGATCTGCGTCCGTTTAATGCGGGCGACTTTATTGAGGCACTTTTTGCCCGAGAGGATTAAGAATGATTCGCTTTGAACAAGTCAGCAAAGCCTATCTCGGTGGGAGACAAGCGCTGCAGGGGGTGACCTTCCACCTGCAGCCGGGCGAGATGGCGTTTCTGACCGGCCATTCCGGCGCAGGGAAGAGTACCCTGCTGAAGCTTATCTGTGGTATCGAACGGCCCAGCGCCGGGAAAATTTTCTTCAGCGGTCATGAAATCAGCCGTCTGAAGAGCCGTGAGGTGCCATTCCTGCGCCGCCAGATCGGCATGATTTTCCAGGACCACCATTTGCTATGGATCGTACCGTGTATGACAACGTGGCGATCCCGCTGATTATCGCCGGCGCCAGCGGCGATGATATTCGTCGTCGCGTCTCGGCGGCGCTGGACAAGGTCGGCCTGCTGGACAAAGCGAAGAACTTTCCGATTCAGCTCTCCGGCGGTGAGCAGCAGCGCGTCGGTATAGCCCGCGCGGTGGTCAACAAGCCGGCGGTGCTGCTGGCGGATGAACCGACCGGTAACCTCGACGAGGCGCTCTCGGAGGGGATTTTACGTCTGTTTGAAGAGTTTAACCGCGTTGGGGTGACGGTACTGATGGCGACGCACGATCTGGGGCTTATCTCCAGTCGTCCGTACCGCGTGCTGTCGCTCAGCGACGGCCATCTGCATGGAGGCATTCGGGGTGAATAAGCGCGACGCAATGAACCAGATTCGCCAGTTCGGCAGTAAGTTCGATCGCTTGCGCAACGCGGCGGGTGGCGGCGGCGGGCGGCCGTCTCATTCCTTTGATTGATTCCGCCTGATCCCGGATCAGGTCATTCCTCTGTCTTCAGATCATCATTCCCGGGGACGATGATTGGAATCGCCCTGGGAATGTTCTCAATTACAGCGTGCTTCCGTTTGCCTCCGAACTCCCCGTCCCGCGTCCAGGAAACCGGCTCGTCGAACCAGATCTCCAGCTTTGATGTCTTGAAGTACGTGATGTTCTTGTTCGGCGTCTTGTTCAGGCACTGTTGATCATGCCCGGGTACTCAACCGCCAGTGCCGGCGAGTGAAACAGGACAACCTCGAAGACCCCGTCATTGAGTGTCACATCCTTTCCGGTGATCCCTTTGAATCCCCCGACAGAATCGGAGTTTGTGATCATCCCAAGGAGGAAGTCTCCTTCTCCGGACATCTCCTGGCTCTCGTACCGGAGGTGATATGCCTTCAGGTTATTCAGGCTCTGCATGCCGCGGATCACATAGGCTGCATGTCCCAGCAGATTTTTCATATCCTGCGGGGTATCGTAGGATACCTCCACAAATGCCCCGAATGCCGCCACATAGACAAAGTAGCTGTCGTCGAGTCTGCCGAGATCACACTGATAGACCGTTCCGTTCATGATTGAGCGGGCAGCTTTTCTCATCTGTTTCGGGATGCCCAGACTTTGAGCATAATCGTTTGTGCTTCCGGCCGGAATATAGCCGAGCGGACGCGTAAACCGTCCTGTCTGCATTCCGGTCACCACCTCATCCAGTGTTCCGTCTCCCCCGCTGCAGACAATCAAGTCAAACGCATCCCCGAACTCCTGCGTGATACGCGTTGCGTCCTTCGGTTCAATGGTCGGATGGACGACAATCTCATAGTCATCCTTTGAAAATTCCTCCAGGATATAGGACAGCTGGTCCCGAACAACACCCTTCCCGGATCTCGGATTGTAGATAAACAGCATTCTCTTCATCGCAGAATACCTCCCTGCCGCTCTGTAATCGGATACTGACTTTGTCTGCTCTCCGTATGAACACGCTACATACGCAGAGGGCGCCTTCCGGATTTCCCGTAAGGCGCCTTCTGATATTCACGATCGCAGCGCACCAGTCCCGCCGGTCTCCCCCCTCCCCCCCCCCGCCACAAAATTGAGTTGAGCGATGCAGATA
>USJM01000346.1 GCA_900555005.1 uncultured Lachnospiraceae bacterium
CCACAGCGGCGGCTCAAAGTGTCCCTTCAGCCTGCTGTATTTCCCGCTTGGACAGATGAGCGGCGCGTAGCCTTTCCTGTAAAGCTGAGCGGCCCGCTCCGCTGCCTCCGGGTAATTCCCGCCCGGTACAAAGATGATGTCTGCCTTCTCAGGCTGATCCTCCTGAAAGATAAACGAAGTAATCCCGTCAAGATACATCCTGAATGCTCTCTGTGCCTCCTGTTTCCCCTGTCTGATACGCAAAGACCCGGGACATCAGCTGTTCCGGGTCTGACGATTATGCCTTTCCCACTGCCGGCAGTCTGAAGGAAGACTTCAGCGGGACGCTCCGGTTGAACACAAGATGATCCGGTGCCGACAGCTTGCTGTCGACGCAGAAAAATCCTGTCCGCACAAACTGGAACGAATCGGGTGCCTTCGCGTCCTTCAGCGCGGGCTCCACATAGCAGTTCTTCAGAATGGTCAGGGAGTTCGGGTTCAGATTCAGCTCTCCCGTCTCCTTGTTATACACACCCTTCTCTTCATCGACAAGATTCTCAAACAGACGAACCTCGCAGGGCAGCGCCGTCGCGGCATTCACCCAGTGAATCGTCCCTCTGACTTTGCGGCCGTCCGGCGCATTGCCGCCCCTTGTTGCCGGGTCATATGTGCAGTGAACAGCCTTGATCTGACCGTTTTCATCCTTCTCTACACCGGTGCATGTGACGAAATATGCGTGCATCAGGCGAACTTCGTTGCCGGGATACAGTCTTCTGTACCCCTTGACCGGTACCTCCATGAAGTCGTCCCGGTTGATGTACAGCTCCCGCCCAAATGGAACCAGGCGCTTTCCAAGTTCCGAATTCTCAAGGTTGTTTTCAACCTCAAGCTCCTCCGTCTGGCCCTCCGGATAGTTGTCAATGATGAGTCTGACCGGATCCAGGACGGCCATGACACGCGGCTTCTTCAGCTTCAGGTCCTCCCTGAGACAGTATTCAAGCATAGCGTAGTCCGAGCAGGAGTTTGCCTTCGACACACCGGAAAGCTCCACGAACATCTGGATGGACTGCGGCGTGAACCCTCTCCTTCTCAGTCCGGATATGGAGACCAGACGCGGGTCGTCCCAGCCGTCGACAATTCCTTCTCCACCAGCTTCTTGATGTAGCGCTTCCCTGTGACAATGTTCTCGAGGTACATCTTCGCGAACTCAATCTGTCTCGGCGGATGCGGATATTCCAGCTCCCGGACCACCCAGTCATAGAGTGGTCTGTGATCCTCGAATTCCAGTGTACAAATGGAATGGGACACGCCCTCGATTGCGTCCTCAATCGGATGAGCGAAGTCGTACATCGGGTAGATGCACCAGCGGTCGCCCGTATTCTCATGCGCGATGTGTGCAATCCGGTAAATGACCGGATCCCGCATATTCATATTGGAGGAGGCCATGTCGATCTTTGCCCGAAGCACTTTCTCGCCGTCGGCATACTTTCCGTTTTTCATGTTCTCGAAAAGCTCGAGATTCTCCTCCACGCTGCGGTTCCGATAAGGACTTTCCTTGCCTGGCTCCGTCAGCGTTCCGCGGTACTCGCGGATCTGCTCGGCGGAGAGATCGCAAACAAACGCCTTGCCTTTCCTGATCAGCTTGACAGCGGCCTCATACATCTGCTCAAAATAGTTGGAGGCGAAAAAACAGCGGTCGCCGTAGTCAGCGCCCAGCCACTTGACATCCTGCTTGATCGCTTCCACGAACTCGCTCTTCTCCTTCGTCGGGTTCGTGTCGTCAAAGCGAAGGTTGAACTTTCCATGATATTCCTGGGCGAGCCCATAGTTCAGAAGGATCGACTTTGCGTGGCCGATGTGGAGATAACCGTTCGGCTCCGGCGGGAACCGGGTACATACCTCGGTCGTGCGCCCGTCTGCGATATCCTTGTCGATGATTTCCTCGATGAAATTCCTGCTTTCCTTCTTCTCCCTGACTTCCTCGCTCATCTTCTCCTCCATACCCCGGCGCCATGCGCCGTCTCATCCATCCGCTTCTCCGGATACAGGCTGCTTCTGTCTCCCGGGGA
>USJM01000347.1 GCA_900555005.1 uncultured Lachnospiraceae bacterium
GCACACGCGGATCAGCGTTGTGACCCGGTACCCGGAGATCATGCAGCAGACTGCGGACATGCAGGATCCGGACATCACCTATCTGGAAAACCATATGGCGGAGGAGGGCATCACCTCTTCCATCCGAATCGGGACGAAGAAGGCTACCGCTGATCACGCACAGATGGTCGTGTTTTTTGCGGCGGACATGCCGTATCTGGATGCCGGGCAGATCACCCGGTTTGTCTGCGACTGTATCTGTTCCGGCAAGACATACGGCTGCATGGCGGTCCGCAACGAGACGGAGAAGGCTGTCACAACCTCCGTTCCGGGAGCCTTCCGGCTGGATAAAGAACAGACGGCAAACAGGCTGCTGGCGCTTCACGGTGACAGCGGTGCGATGCGGCTGATCCGGCAGCGCCCGTGGGACACCTACTATTTCTACACAGAGTCATCCAGCATCCGGGATATTGACCGGAAGGAAGACAACAGATAATAGATAACAGGTATTCCATAGGGTCTGCTCAGGAAGCTGGCTCCTCTGGTTGTCCGCTTCCACTCCGACAAAATCGAACTTCTTCATGTCGAACAGACCGCGGTCTGTGATCTTGATGTCCGGGATGACAATCAGGGACATGAAGCACAGCGTCATGATCGGCTCAACCGTATGGCTGACGCCGAGAATGTCGTAGGCGGTGTTGTGCAGCACCTCCAGCGCCTGCGCGACCTCCTCGCCGCTGCGGTCGCTCATCAGACCGGCGATCGGAAGCGGCAGCGACGCAATAACCTTTCCATCTTTCACGAGGACAAAGCCACCCTCCTGATCAATCAAGGCGTGGATCGCCGCGCTCATCTCCGAATTGGAGACGCCCACACAGATGATGTTGTGGGAATCGTGCGCAACCGACAGCGCGACAGCACCCTGCTGGATGCCGTAGCCCTTCAGCAGCCCCAGTCCGATCCGCCCGGTGTTGTGGTGCCGTTCCAGCACCGCGATCTTCGCCACATCTTTGCCGGGCTCGAAGACAAAGTCCCCGCCTGTGTCCAGCTTTACGTGCAAGTCGGTCTCCTTCGTGCGGATTCCGCCTGGGATGATCTCGATGGTCTTCACAAAATCGCTCTTCAGATGCAGCCGCAGGTCGTCCTCGGTGAATGCCTTCACGTGCATCGATCCTCTGACAGAGTAGATCGGCGCCTTCTCATAGGACAGCAGGTACCGGCCGTTCTCGGCGACCTTCTTGCCCTCAATCAGGACGGTCTTTACACCGAAATCCTTCAGATTGTCAAACACACAATGTCCGCCCGCCTGCCCGGGGCCAGCGCGCCGCGGTCCTCGAGCTTATAGCACTCCGCCGCATTGAGCGTCGCCATGCAGATGGCCATGACCGGATCAATGCCGGCCTTCACGAGCTTCCGCAGATGGCTGTCGATATGCCCCTCGTTCAGGATGGTCTTCGGCTGCCGGTCATCCGAGCAGAGGATCAGTCTTCTGTAATTGTACGGTGTGATGCCTGGAATCAGATTCTCCAGGTCATGGCAGGCGGACCCGTCCCGCAGCTGGACATACATCCCGCGCTCCAGACGGTCTTCCATCTCCTTCACCGTCGTGCACTCATGATCCGTTTTCACCCCTGCGGCAATATATGCATTCAGTCCTGCGCCTTCCAGCCCCGGGCTGTGCCCGTCGATCACCTTGTGCATCGACAGTGCGACCAGCAGCTTGTTCAGGTCGTCGTCATTCTTCTCCAGAATCCCGGGAACGTTCATGAACTCACCAAGTCCCGGAACATGCCGGTCCTGCATCGGCCACTGCATGTCGAAGGCATTGACAACCGCTCCGGCGTCCTCAAATGGAGTCGCCGGCACGCAGCTTGGAATCATGTACCGGACGGACAGCTCCGTCCTGGACGCTGCCCGGATCATGTAGTTCAAGCCTTCAAGGCCGTAGACATTCGTGATTTCGTGCGGGTCGGCGATGACGGTCGTCGTACCGCGCGGAACCACCATGCGCCCGAACTCCTCGGGCGAGGTGTATGTGGACTCGATATGGATATGTCCGTCGATCA
>USJM01000348.1 GCA_900555005.1 uncultured Lachnospiraceae bacterium
GGAAGGCAATGGGACAAAGTTCCTGAACCGCTTCCGCCTGCGCACGCCTACGTTCGCGAACATTCCGGGCATGTGCGAGACGATGAAGGGCTGCAGCTATGCAGATATCCCGCTTCTGGTTGTGACAATCGACCCGTGCATCAGCTGCACAGAAAGGTGAGGAGGATATCATGCCGAAAACAAGAATCATGGCGTTCACGTGGTCAACGCTGAAGAACCTCTTCTCCAAACCGGCCACGAAAAACTATCCGGCAGAGCCGATCAGGTACCCTGAGAGAAGCCGCGGGCACATCGAGATTGACATCGAGGACTGCATTTCCTGCTCCATGTGTGCAAGAAGCTGTCCGACAGGTGCCATTACAGTCGACCGCAAGGAGCTGACATGGGCCATCAACCGGTTCGACTGTCTGGCATGCGGATACTGTGTGATCAAGTGTCCGAAGAAGTGCCTGCATCTCGTTCCGGGCTATCAGACACCGGAGGGCGAGAAGAAGGAGGTCTCCTTCCAGCGTCCGGCTCCGGCACCGAAGCCGGCAACCGCTGCACCTTCCGCAGCGCCGAAGGCAGCGGGAGCTGCAGCAGCGGCTGGAAAGGCAACGCTGAAGGGCGACATCGTGACGATGGCGAACGGCAGGACGATGGATCTGTCGAAATTCCCGGCGGAGAAGAAGGCGGAGATTCTGAAAAAGCTCGGGCTCGATGCCGCGCCGGCTCCGAAGGCAGAGGCTGAGGGGAAGGCAGTACTGGATGGCGATATTGTCAGGCTGCCAAACGGCAAGACGATGGATCTGTCAAAACTGCCGGAGGCGAACCGTGAGAAGGTTCTCCAGAAGCTTGGATTAAAATAAGAAGACCCGCAGGGTCGGACGGCGGAGGGTTTGTTCGATGTGTGTTGCAGCAGAAGGAACCGTCCTCTCTGTGAATGGCCGGGATGCCGTCGTGGATTTCCATGGCAATGAAGTCACGGCGAAGTGCGGTCTTGTGCAGGTGAAGCCCGGAGACCATGTGCTGGTTCACGCGGGCTGTATCCTGCAGGTGCTTTCGCAGAAGGAACAGGAGGAAATGACCGACCTGTCGGCGCTTTTCGCTGAGGTTGGTGCATACTGAAGTGGATGAGAGCCCGCGGGGAAAACCTGCGGGCTTCCGTGTCTGGTAAAGTTTCAGAACATGACTGCCTCATTGGCGAGAGCGCCGGAATGGCATAGCAGCCCGCATCCGGGAGGCTGGACAAGGCCTGCTTCAGCAGGCGCGGGCAAAAACGGCAGAAAAGAAAGATATGGAGCATGATGGAGAAGAAGAATGCAGAGCTGCTCAGGACCATTACAGAGTATCTCAAAAATTATGACGGACCGGAGCTTCGGATCATGGAGGTCTGCGGAAGCCATACGGGAGCGATCGCAAAGTACGGAATTCCGCAGCTGCTGTCGGACAGAATCCACCTGATTTCAGGTCCAGGCTGCCCGGTCTGCGTGGCACCGTCCGCCTATATTGACCGCATGATCGAGCTGTCCCTGCAGCCGGATGTGATCGTCACGACCTTCGGGGATCTGCTCCGGGTGCCGGGAAGCCGGGAATCTCTCAGCGAGGCGAAGGGACGCGGCGCAAAGGCAAGAATGGTCTATTCTCCATTCGACACCATCACCCTGGCAAAGAAGGATCCGGCGCATACCTATGTCTTCGCGGCGCTTGGTTTTGAAACGACGGCGCCTGTCTATGCGCTGATGGCCAGACAGGTGCTCGAGGACGGACTTTCAAATGTAAAGCTTCTGACAGCGGTCAAGACAATGCCGGCGGTCATCAGGGCCCCGATGGACAGCGGGGCGCCGGTCAATGCATTCCTGGCGCCGGGCCATGTGTCTGTCGTGACCGGCAGTCGGATCTGGGAACCGCTGGCCGAGCAGTACAAAATTCCATTTGCCGTCGCAGGGTTCCAGGGCATCGAGATTCTCGAGGCGCTTTATGGAATTGCGCGGTGGGCAGGCGAACGGTCGGGAGGGAAAGTCATGAACTTTTATCCGTCCGTTGTCAGCAGAACC
>USJM01000349.1 GCA_900555005.1 uncultured Lachnospiraceae bacterium
TGATAAAGCACAGCCTACACTTGCTTTCACACATTTTCAGCCAGCACAGCCAACAACAGTTGGAAAGAGAGCTACATTATGGCTTAATGAATTAGTTATGGATTTAGAAGATCTTGATATGTATTATCAACAATGAAGCTTTTAGGCTGTAAGGGAACAACAGGTACACAGGCTTCATTCCTTGAATTATTCAATGGAGATCAGGATAAGATTCGCCAGATTGACGGAAAGATTGCAGAAAAGATGGGATTCTCAGGATGCTATCCGGTGTCCGGGCAGACCTATTCGAGAAAGGTTGACTCGAGGGTTCTGAATGTGCTGGCAGGGATCGCCCAGAGCGCACACAAGATGGCGACGGACATCCGGCTGCTTCAGCATGCCAAGGAGATCGAGGAGCCCTTTGAGAAGAGCCAGATCGGATCAAGCGCCATGGCGTACAAGAGAAACCCGATGCGCTCCGAGCGCATCTGCTCCCTCTCGCGCTATGTCATCTGCGATGCTCTGAACCCGGCGCTTACAAGCTCGATCCAGTGGTTTGAGCGTACGCTCGATGACTCCGCGAACAAGCGGATATCCATTGCGGAGGGTTTCCTTGCCATCGACGGAATTCTGGATCTGTGCCTGAACATCACGGACGGACTGAAGGTATACCCGAAGGTCATTGAGAAGCATCTGCGGGAAGAGCTGCCATTCATGGCGACGGAAAACATTATGATGGATGCTGTCAAGGCCGGCGGCGACCGCCAGGAAGCGCACGAGCGGATCCGGGAGCTGTCCATGCAGGCCGGCCGCAGGGTCAAGGAGGAAGGGAAGCCGAATAACCTGCTTGAACTGATTGCGGCGGATCCGATGTTCCATCTTGATGCGGAGAAGCTGGAGAAGTCTATGGATCCGAAGAAGTATGTCGGCCGGGCACCGCGCCAGGTCGAGGTCTATCTCAGAGACATTGTGCGGCCAGGCTTCAGAAATATGCGGGCAGCGTGGTCGAGCAGGCGGACATCGAGGTATAAGCCTCAGCCGGTCATGGGTTTTGCCGCGGATAAACTAACACAGCGTTTCCCCGCATTCAGAATCGGGGAATCATCACAGGAGGAAAGAATATGGTACAGGCAGTTGTCGGCGCAAACTGGGGCGACGAGGGGAAGGGCAAGATTGTAGATGTCCTCGCGAACAAGGCGGATATCGTTGTCCGCTATCAGGGCGGCGCGAACGCCGGCCACACGATTGTAAACAAGTATGGAAAGTTTGCTCTCCATACGCTGCCGAGCGGGGTCTGCCATCCGGAAATTACCAATGTACTTGGAAATGGCGTTGCGCTCAATATTCCGCTCGTGGTGAAGGAGATTGAGGACATCACGTCGAAGGGCGTGCCGACACCGAAGTTGCTGATTTCCGACAGGGCGCAGGTCGTGATGAGCTACCACATCCTGTTTGACCAGTGCGAGGAGGAACGTCTTGGAGGAAAGTCCTTCGGATCCACCAAGTCCGGGATTGCTCCATTTTTCTCGGATAAGTACGCAAAGATCGGGTTCCAGGTCTGCGAGCTGTTCGATGACGACATCCTGAATGACCGGATCGACCATATCCTTCCGATCAAGAATGCGCTCCTCGTGAACCTGTACCACAAGGAACCGCTCACACACGAGGGCCTGCTTCAAGAGCTTCATTCGTACAGAGACATGGTAAGACCGTATGTGGCAGACACGGCGACCTTCCTTGAGAACGCGATCCGCGACGGAAAGACCATTCTTCTGGAGGGACAGCTCGGGACGATGAAGGATCCGGATCAGGGCATCTATCCGATGGTGACCTCTTCTCCGACGCTGGCTGGCTACGGGGCAATAGGTGCAGGAATTGCGCCGTACGAGATTTCCAGAATCATTACCGTTTCGAAGGCATATTCAAGCGCAGTCGGCGCAGGCGAGTTTGTCTCCGAGATCTTCGGAGACGAGGCAGATGAGCTCCGCAGGAGAGGCGGGGACGGCGGCGAGTTCGGCGCGGCCACCGGCCGGCCCGGGAGAAGCCGCCT
>USJM01000350.1 GCA_900555005.1 uncultured Lachnospiraceae bacterium
CGCATCCCGATGCCCCTTCTTTTATTCATTCCATCGTTTATTCAGTTACTCGTTATGTCCAATATCCGCACCGCCGACTTCACCATTCTCCAGCTCACCGGTGCCATCGTGCTCAACTGTGTTCTCCCTTGACTTCTCTGTCACGGCTTCCCCGCTTGTCAGTGAATCAATAATACTGTCAGGGACACCGCCTGATGTCAGCCTTCTGATCATCTTCGTGATCTTCGCATCCTTGATATATGCATCCCAGGTTGACTGATCGTACACCTCCATTGCCTTTTTCCGGTTTATTTTCTTGACCTTTGCATGATCCGTTGCCTCTGCGCTGGCAGTGACTGTCAGATAATCTGTCCCGTTATACCGTCCTGTCACCTTGACTGCGCCTGCCTTCTGGCTGGAAAACACTGCTTCGAAAACAGCTTCTCCGGCCGTAAGGGAAAGACTTCCGTTCAGTTTTCCCTGCTCTGCGTCATCGATCACAAAATCCTTCGCCTCCAGCTGACCCACCAGCTGACCAGCAACTGTGAGGGAAGCCGTGCCATTGAACTGATTTTCTTCCGTATCAGCTTCCAGAAGGATCCCGGTCTCTCCGTTTGCGTCTCCGCCAAACTTCGATGCCGCAAGCGCAGATACAAGCGTTCCAAGATCAAACTGAATCGCCGCATGGGTATCGCGCGACAGCATCTTCAACGAAAACAGATTGACCTCTACGCCAGTATAAAGCAGACTCAGATCAAGGCTTGCAAGCCTTCCATCGCCGTCCATTCCATACGTCAGAGAAAAGCCCGGGCATTTCGAGAGAACCCCTTCATCTGCCTTTTTCAAAAGTCCCTGATATCCCTTGTACAGCGATTCCTTATCAAACAGCCCGTCTGCTTTGATTGAAGTCATGATCGTGTTTGCGACATCCACCGCAAAATCACTTCTCAATACCTTCTGTATCAGACCGTCTTCTGAAAGCGAATCCCGGCTGGCAGAGAGAATCTTAGACATTGCATCCTGATCGACCGTGATGGTATGTGTATTGATTGCCTCGGAAAGCGCCCCTGCTGTGATGGTCACCTTCTCATGGTCACCCTTCTCCGCATACTGGTTAAACACGTCCGCATAACGCTTCGAAAAGGCGGTCAGCTCCTTTGGCTGAATATCCTTCACCAGATCTGTTCCCTCCTGGAGAAGTTTCACATAGCTGGCCTTGAAGTTTCCTGCGGCTTTCACGGCCTTCTTTCCGGCGTTGCTTTTTCCTGCCGTTTGAACAGCAGCATCCTGAGCTGCTGACGCCAGCTTCTTCAGATCGACAGCAAACGGCGTCTTCCGGAACTGCGGACAGACCAGATAAATAATCAGGTCATTCAGGTCAACCGACATACGCCCATCATACAGATCGGCTCCGTTGAGAGAAAGCGTGCCGGATGCATCGATGCCCCCGTCATCATTCCCGGAGGATGTTCCTGTGAAGGCCGCTTCCTTTGCCCAGGACATATCAAAGCCCTTCGCCGCACTGGATATAGCTTCCCTCATAGGTTCCTCAAAGCTGATATCGAACGTCAGGTCATATCCCCTGGCTAGAATCTGTCCGATCGCCTGAGAGATCCCCTCTGTTTCCGTCTCAATCCCCACTGCGGGTTCTTCCGTGCTTTCTGTAGAAGCTCCCGGCTGTGACTCTGAATCCGGCTGTGATGCAATGGCTGCCGGAAGGACAAATGAAAGGGCAATCACCGCTGCAAGCGCATATGCCCAGAATAACCTGCGTCTGTGCTTCATATACCTGCCTCCTTGATGAGTACGATCAATATATCAGACTTACTCAGGGATTACAACTGTAAGAGTGCCCAACAATTGCCCACGATTCTGTCACAGATAAAATCATTTTTCCTGTGTGCACCCCTGTTCCTTCTATGTTAAAGTAGGAAGGACACCGTTCACTAAAAGACCGTCACTGAGGCATATATGAAAATCCAGATATCCCATATCCGAAAAAGCTACCGGCACAAAGAAGTTCTGCAGGATATTACGTTCGCCGCATAT
>USJM01000351.1 GCA_900555005.1 uncultured Lachnospiraceae bacterium
TGCGCACCGGTGTTCAGAGCTAAGGCTTCCCCATCTCCCGTCCGGAAGCCCTGTGACTATGGGACCTATCTGTTCAGCCGACGTGAACGCCTCACAAATATTCTGGCATATCTGTGCCTGTGTTTCCTGGTATCCTGGCTGTTTTACCACTCGCTCCTGCCGGCAGCATTCTTCCTGCCAGGCATCCCGGTCTTCCTGAAAGCCCGGAAGGAAAGCCTGCTTGAGAAGCGGAAAATCCAGATGCTCCGCGAATTCACAACCGGCATGCAGCTGGTCAATGCTTCTCTTCAGGCAGGATACGCAGTTGAAAATGCCTTCCGGGAATCACTCCCGGAGCTGAAGAAAATATACCCCTCCGACTCCTTTATCGTCCGCGAATTCAGGCGGATCGGCTCGCAGCTTGATGTCAGCATTCCGATTGAGAATGCGCTGTCGGATCTGTCAGCGCGCAGTCATATCGATGATATTCGGAACTTTACGGAGGTTTTCCAGACAGCCAAGCGAACCGGCGGCGACCTGATGCTGATCATCCGGAACACCGTTTCCGACATCCAGGAAAAATCAGAGACTCGTGAGCAGATCGAGGCAGACATCTCCGGAAAGGTACTGGAACAGAAAATCATGAGCCTTGTCCCGATTCTGATCATTGCCTACGTCAACCTTACATCCCCCGATTTCCTGGAAGTCTGCTACGTTACAGCCGCTGGGAGACTGGTTATGACTGCCTGCCTCGGTCTCTATGGAGCTGCCTTTCTCTGGGGCCGGAAGGTCATGAAGATCCAGGTATAAGCTCATTCCTGAAAGGAACAGTCAATGAAGAACAGAACCCGTTTTTTCTCACAGCTTCATCCCTACCGAACGTTTTCTGCCATTCTGTATGACCGCTTCGTTCCCCGCGGAAGAAAGCTGCGGCTGACAGATGAGCTGGACGCTGTGTCCTGCCATCAGAAGGACAGTACCCGCACCTACTATCTGGAGAAAATTTCTTCCACACTCTTCATCTCTTCTCTGATGGGTGCGGCTCTTCTCTTTGGAGCTTTGTACAGCACCCGGCAGAATCGAAGCATCCCATCCAACTTGATAACACGCCCTGGCTACGGAGAAGCGGTCCTTGAGGAGACCCTGAATCTGACCGCGGCCGGAGAGAGAGAATCGGAGAGCGTAACAGTCCGGGTCAGTCCAAAGGCATACACTTACAAGCAGGCTCAGATTCTTCTGGATCAGGCTGAGACACAGCTTCAGAAACAGCTTCCGGGGCGAAATGACTCACTGGACGATGTCCGTTTCCCACTACAGCTTCCCCAGGCCTTGATGGATGGCTCTATTTCAGCGGAGTACACCATCTCTCCCTACGGTGTGATCGATGACACCAGCGGTGCGATCGTCGGAGATCTGACCGAAAACGGTACACCTGTAACCATCGAAGCGACCCTCAAGGTGCAGGAACTTGAACGGATATGCCGTTATGCAGCGGTTGTCTTTCCTCCTGTTCTGACAGACAAGGAACAGTTTTCCGCCGAGCTGGATACAGCCCTTCGGACGGCTGACAGTTCAGATCCCACTTCCGACCAGATCCAGCTGCCCGCTTATGCCGGAGATACTCCCCTGTCCTGGAGCCGCCCGAAAGGTCCCTTTCTCACGATTCTTTCCATCCTCACCATCCTCCTTCCCGCCCTTTTCTGGTTTCAGAAAGATGAAAAGATGAAAGAACTGGCAAAAAGGAGACGTGAACTGCTCGACCTGGACTACTCCGAGCTTCTCTTTAAACTCACGCTGCTGATCGGCGCAGGTCTGACCATTAAAGGTGCATTCTCCCGGATCTGCAGCCAGCAAGACGCTCTGCAGAACGGTTCATCTATGCCAGCCGGAACCGGAACAGGCTGCATCCAACATCCGCGTCACATCGGCTCTCAGAACACGTATACACAGAACACGAGCAGAAAAAGGCGGCATGAAAGCAATCGGCGGTACTTCCGGGAGATAAAGGGATCCCGTCCTGCATCTGCCCATCCGGTATATGGGGAG
>USJM01000352.1 GCA_900555005.1 uncultured Lachnospiraceae bacterium
ACTATACCCGGTCGCTGACTTTCATATCGTCTTCCGTCTGGCGCACATAAGTGCGAAGCTCATCCAGATAGGCTTCTTCTGACCGGGTAGGGGCTGTGCATCGTCTGCAGAAAAAAAGGGGAAGTCGGACGTTATCTCCGGAAAACGGATTTCCCTGCATCATGAGGCGGTGGGAGCCTCCACCGTCAGATGAAGAACACTGCAGGCCGGAATCGTGAAGAGAAGGCCATCTTCTGTCAGAGCGACATCTGAGAAGCATGCTTTCTTGACGGCATCCGGCTGCTCGAAGGTATTCTTCGCGTGAATATCCCCTGTCAGAATTTCTGCATCAACATGTCCCGCCTTGAATCCGGCAAGATGCGTATGGATCGGATAAGCTGTATCACAGGACAGGTTTGTGATTGTGATCTGGAGCCTTCCATCCTGATCAACCGAGGCGGATTCCGAGAGATTCGGAACCGGGTCACCCTCATTGCCAATCGGAATTGTTTCGATATGGCTGGCAACAAGTGCTGCATCCTGATGGGCCTTGAACAGATCAAAGACATAGTATGTAGGTGTTCGGACGAGTTTGTCCCCGTCTGTCAGAAGGACAGCCTGCAGGACATTGACCATCTGTGCAATGCATGTCATCTTCACACGGTCACTGTGTTGGTTAAACAGATTGAGATGGATGCCTGCCACAATGGCGTCCCGCATGGTGTTCTGCTGATAGAGGAAACCTGGGTTTGTGCCGGGTTCCACGTCGTACCAGGTTCCCCACTCGTCGACAATCAGACCAAGTTTTTTCTCCGGATCATACTTGTCCATGTTCCACTGTGCATGCGGATCAGTTTGTCCATGTAGCATGCTTTGGAGAGCGTTGTGTAGTAGGTCTTCTCATCAAAATCGGTTGCGCTTCCTTTGTGTTCCCAGCTTCCGGGGACGGTATAGTAATGAAGGGAAAGACCATCCGTCAGACCATGGTATGCGGGCACATTGTGCTGAAAGAGGGTTTTGAGTACGGTTTCAGTCCACTCTATGTCATCGGTGTTCGGGCCGCAGGCAATCTTGCGGATCAATTCTGGATTGTTGATAGAGGGCTCTTGATCGGAAACAGCATACTGGCGGACGTAAGTCTGATATCGACGATATTCATTGGCATAGTACTCCGGGTTCATATTTCCGCCGCAGCCCCAGTTTTCGTTTCCAACGCCGAAGAAATCAACCTTCCACGGATCCGGATGACCGTTCTGTGCGCGCAGATCTGCCATCGGCGAGACTCCGCCGAAGGTCATGTACTCGATCCATTCTGACATCTCGCGGACAGTTCCGCTGCCTACATTTCCGTTGATATAGGTCTCACAGCCAAGCTGTCTTGCAAGTTCCATGTATTCATGTGTGCCGAAGCTGTTATCCTCGATCACACCGCCCCAGTGGGTATTGATCATCTTTTTGCGCTGCTTCTTTGGCCCGATTCCGTCCATCCAGTGATACTCGTCTGCAAAGCAGCCGCCTGGCCAGCGAAGGACAGGAACCTTGATCTCTCTGAGTGCATCTACGACATCCTTTCGCATGCCATTGACATTGGGAATGTCCGAGTGTTCACCGACATAGATTCCCTCGTAGATGCAGCGACCCAGATGCTCAGAAAAATGTCCGTAGATTTCCTTATTGATTCTGTTTTTTTTATGAGAAGCGTTGATGTAATATTCTGTCATGATTTTATCCTTTTTCATGAATCTAAAGACTGCTCAGCCCTTCAGGGCCCCGGCTGTCATACCCTCGATCAGGTACTTCTGGAAGAGAAGATATACAGCGAGAATTGGGATAATCCCGAACATGGAGCCGGCAATCAGTAGATCGTAGTTGTTGCCATAGGGTGTCAGCAGGGTGTTCAGACCGATCTGCAGGGTAAATTTTTTCGCATCACGGAAGACCAGCATCGGCCAGAGCATATTGTTCCAGGAGCCCATCGCGCATAGAATTGCCATCGACGCAAAGGCCGGCTTGGTGATCGGCATCATAATGCGGACAGA